>DUIO01000320.1 GCA_013330315.1 Methanosarcina sp.
GTCTTCGGCAGTATTTACAACAACGGTCAATTCCTCCGGCGGGAGGATTTCCTTGAGCCCGTCAAGGAGTTTGGGAGTTCCGGTGCCGCCTGAAAATATAATCATGTTAATACCTGTTTCTAATACCTGTTTCCGGATTTTTTTAGTCTGTAAGCAGGTGCCCTGCACCTATACCATATCAAAGTAATGGCCATTGTAATAGCATCAAAGTAATAGATACAACAATATATAATGACATCTGTCTAAAGATTAATGAAAGTAGTCCTTGATCCTGTACATGGTTATATTGAGATGGATGGAATTGTCCAGGAACTTCTGGCTACCCCCCAGATGCAGCGGCTTAGAAGAGTATGACAGCTTGGCTTTTCGAATCTTGTGTATCCCGGAGCAAACCATACCCGTTTTGAACACTCTCTCGGAGCCATGCATCTGGCTTCCATGCTGATGAAAAACCTTGACTCTATTGAAGAAGATAAAAAGATGGAGATAAGGGCCGCATCTCTTTTGCATGACATAGGACACGGGCCTTTTTCCCACGTAACTGAGAATGTTATTTACAAATATACCAGGCGCAGGCATGACGATGTAAAAGATATTGTAGGGAGAGGGGAGGTAAAAGAAGTCCTGAAAAAATACGGGATCTCTTCCGGAGATCTTGCAAAACATGTCAGAGGAGAGACTTCTCTGGGACAGATCCTCAGCAGTGAGATTGATGTGGACAGGATGGACTACCTTGTTCGGGACGCTCATTATACCGGGGTTGCCTTTGGGGTTGTAGATTATAACCGCCTGATTAACCAGATGCGTTTTTATGAAGACAGACTCGTTGTTGACTATGGAGGGCTCAAAGCAGCTGAATCTCTTCTGGTCTCACGTTTCTGGATGAATACCTCCGTTTACTATCATCATGTAACCAGAATCTCGGAAGCTATGTGCTCAAAAGCCGTAGAATATATGATAGAAAATAAAGAACTCGACCCATCCAGGCTAAGGCAGATGGATGACACTGACCTGATAGCAGCCATGAGAAGCGCAAGCGGGCATGGCGGAGAACTTGCCAGACGTCTTGATGCTCGCAAACTCTATAAGCGGGCCCTTTATATAGGGCTTGAGGACTCAGGAAAAGGCGTACTTAAACACCGCGATAAAATCGAGAGGGCTGAGAAAGAAATAGGAGAACTTGCGGGAGTGGATCCGCAATGCGTACTTGTTGATATTCCAAAAACTCCTGAAATGCTTGAAATGAAAGCAATGATAAAAACAGACCATAAATTGATTCCGCTTAACGAAGCTTCACATTTTGTTTCCATCCTGCAGGAAGCTCACATGGATAACTGGAGGATGGGAGTATACTGCCCAAAGGAACACTGCGAAGCTGTGGGAAAAGCTTCAAAGGAATACTTTAACGTGAGAAAAGTTACAAAACAATTTAAGCTGAGTGATCTGGAAAAATCCAGAATGCAGGAGTAAAAGATTTGTTCAAAATTACAAGGAAAGTCAGCAGAATAGATATCACGCTTGAAGCTAAAAAACTGGGGGAAGATTACCTGCTGACCCTTACCGGCGGAATAGAGCACGTAGGTGCTGTTGCAGTAGGACTGTTTGACGAAAAAAGCGGGAGGTCCAGTTCTTCAGTACTTACCCTGCCCGGACACAGGGAAGAGCAGCTTGCCCTTGACAGTGCGAGGCAGGTAAGCAGGGCAACAGGAAGAACATCGGTAGTTGTCGTAGGGATCCACGTAGATGATATAGGTCTTGAAGAAATAAAAGAAATAGTCTCGGTCTCAGAAGAAATGGTTGAAAACTTCATCGCCTCCTGTGAAAAAAATAACGCAACAATAAGGGGAAACAGATAATGGAAATAACAGTAGGTATCAGCGGAGCTTCAGGTGTACAGTATGGAATCCGCCTGCTAGAGGTACTTGCAGAAAAAAGGATTAAGACCCATCTTGTACTTACCGAAGCTGCAAAACAGATAATCGAGATCGAAACTGATTACTTACCTGATGAAGTCGAAAAACTTGCAACCTGGAATTATTCGCAGAAAGACTTTTCAGCTCCGATAGCCAGCGGCTCTCACAAGACAGCAGGAATGATCGTTGCTCCGTGCAGCATGAAAACCCTTGCGGCCATAGCAAATGGGGTATCGGACACCCTTCTTACAAGAGCTGCGGATGTATGCCTCAAAGAAGAGAGAAAACTTGTCTTAATGACCCGGGAAACTCCACTTAACTTCATACACATCGAAAACATGCTGAAAGCTAAAAAAGCAGGGGCAAGCATTCTTCCGGCATGTCCGGGATTTTATTCAAGACCGAAAACCCTGGATGACCTCATAGATACTATGGCTGGCAGGGCACTTGACCTATTAGGGATAGAAAACGATATTTATCAGCGCTGGGAGTAAGAGATAACAGTAGAGAAGGGAGGGTATCGAAGTACAATTCCAGAGGCAAATAAATATAACCCAAACTTTTCATTTAATAAGTTTGAATACAGCCGTATGTTCTAACGAAAGCTATATAAAGGATAACCTCCTTTGAGAGGAAGCCCTTATGGCACCCTCATGGGATAGTAGGGTAGCTTGGTCCATCCTCGAGCGTTTGGGACGCTTGGACCGCGGTTCAAATCCGCGCTATCCCATTTATTCATATTTTTTTAGAAATTCTTTTTTAGAGATTCTTTTTTAGAAATTCTTTCAGCACAGGTTTCCAGCAATTCCAATACATTGATTCGCTTTAATTTCACGTTATTTTCATTTGAATTTTGTTTTAGTTCCTATTTAGTATCTTTTTAAATATATTTAGTATTTTTTAGCTTAGTTTAGATTATATTAGTTTATTTTAGAGTATTTTAGAATATTTTAGAGTATTTCAGAGAATTTTATGGAATTTTATGGAATTTTAGAGAATTTTATCCCTTTTTAGAGGCCTTTATCCTGTTTTATCCTATTTTATCATATTTTACCCTATATTATATGATTTTAGATCATATTAAGCCATTAAACCTTAGTATAGATTATTTTAGATCATTTTAACTTATTATAGCTTATTTTACTTAGTTTAGTCTCATTTCAATTGTATTCTAATTTCGTGTTAATCTTGATTTAATCTTGTTTTAGCCTTATTTTAATCTCCTTTTGCAATGTAAAAATCATTTACCTGAAACAACATTATAAAAATATTATTAATCAAGTAATATCTTTATAAATGATGGATAATTTTAATACAGAAAACATATTATCTTATTTTAAGCATTGGTGAATAAGTTTGCAGAACCTGACTGATTTAGAATCATTTTAATACAGAAACTGATTACTTATTTTAGGTGTGAATAAGTACTCCCTGGAACCACCCTTTAAAATATACCATACTGACTATTTTATGTAGGGGTAAAATATCATGAAACAGACTCTTGAAACATTGAAAGGAAAGATAGCTGAAAATACCCTGACATCCGAAGACCTCTTTGTATTTACGGAACGGCTGAAAGAAAGCATGAGGCAAGGAACTCCGATTGTCAGGAATGTCTCGTCAATAAACATCAGCACACTGGAAGTATATGCTTTTGCCCTGCGGAAGATGGAAATGACACTGGAGGACAGGGGAAGCGAGCTCAGGGCTGGAGACTGGCGAGACAGCATAGACGACCTAAGCCAGCTCAGATACTTTATAGATGAACTGGAGAGAAGCGAACTTGTTAAAAGCGTTGCATGGAACGTCCATGCAAATGTGATCTACGATATCCCTAATCCTGCTGCATATAAAAGATATGTATACTGGAAGATAAAGTCGGTTCTCGACAATATGGAACTCTTTGAACAGCTATAAGCCGAAATAAGAGGCAAAGTTCACAAGAATTTGTGATGAAAGACCTGAGAAAAAAATAAGCGCAGAAGAAAAGGCGCATGCCTGCATTTTATGAACAGGCATGTGCTAATATTATTTTATAACTCTTTCCTGAAAAACAGGTCTGTACACTTTAAGTTTCGATATTTTTTCTCTCCAGTTATCCAGGTATTTCTGTTCTGTGTTATCCAGGTATTTCTGTTCTGTGTTATCTCGACATTTTTGTTTTGTGTTCCCGTCCTTAATCATGTTAGCGGTGCCTTACAACACAGTTTGAAAGCCCGAGAATTTCTACGATATCACTGTTGTCAGGGCTGTGGATTATCATCTGCCCTTTTTTGAGGTAAGGAATTCTGCGCTCGTATTCTTTAGGGACTTTTAAAGATGAGATTGCAGCATCATTGTTAAGGTTGAGGATTAATTTAGTATTGACCTGCTTGAAGACGGTATCATCGATATCCTGAGGGTCCTGTGTTATCAAAAAGAGCCCAAGCGCTTCTTTTCTACCCTGACGGGCAGCATCTGCGAACCGGGAGATGATGAGGCGGGCATGTTCCCCGTTTGCTTTTGAGAGGTAGCGGTGAGCTTCGTCCAGCGCCAGAATAATTGGTGTTTCTTTGATAGCATCAATTCCCGTAGTATTTAGTTTGTTATCAACAATCAGGCTCATAATTGTAAGAACTATGAGGTCTCTGATTCTGGGCGAACTTATGTACTCTGTCGGGAAGACCGAAATCTGCCCTGGCTTGAAGATTTTATCAACAACCTCACTTATCGGGGTTGCGTCCCGGTCAAAGACTTTTGAGAAAAATCGGCTATTAACTCTCCTTACTATCCCATCGTAAGAAGACTCATGGATTCTGTTACTGTCAACGTAATAAGAACGTGTACCCTCGTTATCAATGTGGTTAATAAAGTTCTGATAGGTATGCGTCACGCTTGATTTGAAGAAGTCCCCGAGAAGCACTTCAAGACCTATATATTGAAGTTCGGACATTCCGGCTGCTGCAATTAGCCAGGAATTGTGCTCCACAAGAGAGAAAGGAACCGTAAACTCAATCTGCTCTGCCCTTGATTTATCTCCGGGATATTTTTGCCCGTCGACCTTTGCGACAAAGGCCTTTGTTGACTGAACCCTGCCGTAAGTAACGTTCTCGGACTCAAATCTGAATTTATCGTCATCTGTCAGGATCTCATTATCCTCGAAAATCTGGGAATACTCATCCTGCGGGTCCATAATTACCAGGCAGGGGTTTTTATTCGCTTTATCAGGGGAATTGCGCAGCCGGTACCGGTTGTTTTCCGTCATAAACTGGCGCAGGATATTTTTTGAGAGGAAAGTTTTTCCTGTTCCGGTACTTCCGCAAATAAGCATATGCCTGAAAATGAGAGGGTCACCCATAGTATAATCATTTCTGAGATAATAAGCGACGGTTTCGGGCTCAGAATGGGTTTTTACAAGCTCTCCCCCAACGCTAAGGTGCCCGAGGAAAACTCCTTCTTCCGGAATGTTCAGCCCGGTCTGGACTTCAAGCCTGTCCGTAACAGGCAGTATAGGCGTATTCGGGCGGGGAATTCTGTCTGCCATCCTGCGCGTAAGTGCACCTTCTGCTTTTTTGCGGTACAGGATGCAGAGAGGGTCAAGGCAGGCAAGAAACTTGTAGTCAGCCTCATTTATAGGGCTTGCCCGGGAGTTCAGCATGCGTCTCGAGTGGATTTCAGTTGCATCGTCAACTGCAAATTCCTGCCTGTACTGGAGCTTTCCTACCCTTGCAAAGAGCTTTTCTCCACCTTCGTAAGGCACAACAACGTATGTCCCAAGCCTTATCTCGCTCCTGCGAGCAGATGAGATATATCCTGTAATTGTAGCTCCCGAATGGGTTATTTCCAGTGGCTCTATGCCGGTTGTGACAATTCCAAAAGCTTCATTCAGAGATGGAGGGGCTCTGGAAACTCCAGAATCATATTCATCAAATGTTTCAAATGGTAGATCGTCTGCCTCAGGGAAATTGTCAACGTAAGAATCGTCAGGCAAAGAGGGAGAAACAGGTTCCTGAACAGCTTTGGGAAGGCTTGAAAGGCTAGAAACACCGGAGATAATGCCTGGAAATGGTTTTGAATCAGTAACTGAGGAGTTTTGTGAATTATTTTTTGTAAGATTATCAGGTGAATGAACAGGCTGAACAGGAAATTCTTCAAAAGCTGGTTGTATGGCCGGGCTGGAGACATCTTCAAACAGATCTCTTTCCGGATCATTTATCTTACTGTCCGGATATTCATTTAACCCTGCACTTTCGCCTGAACCTGCACCTCCTTCTGGAAGAGTAGCCTTTTCAGGAGCAGAAGCAGTCTTTGACTTATTGGAAATAAAAGCAAAAATATCAGCATCTTCATATGTCATTGAACTTACCCCACCGGGTGTCATTATAAGTAATATCAGGACTCATATTTTCAAAGAACTTATCGATTTCCTGCCTCTCCACTTTCCGGATTTTTGCAAGGTGGTCTGCCTTTGTGAGGGTAAGGGGAAAACCGTGCAGAGAGAGGTCAAAGAGAACTTTTTTAGTAATCTGCATTCGCAGGAAATCATCTTTAATAAGCCCGTAAGGTGCTTCAACCTTAAAAACTACGTCCTTGGAAGGCACATAAAGCATGAAGAAACAGAGTGCGTAATCTTCAGGCGAAAATTTATGCCTGAGTTTTTGCTGGAGTGCACCCCCGGCTGCAAGAGGTGAAGTTCCGTTAAGCATCCTTTCGTAAAACCTGTTGGGTTGTAAAAACCAGTTAGTGTAAGTAATGTAAGCGCTTCTGGGACTGCTGTGATTACCATTTTTCCCGTGATTTCCGTTATTCCTGTGATTTTTTGAGTTCCACCCGTCATGCCCATTATCGGATGCTTTGCCGGCTTTTTCCGGGGAGAGAAGGTTTCGGAAAAACTGGGCATCAAGTAACCATGGAAGGTCAAAAGCTTCCCTTTTCTTCCGCACACTGTCCATTATCTGCATATCCGTAGGGTTTTTTACAAACCCTATTATAGGCTTTTTTGTTTCGAGAAAATGGTCTATAATGTCAATATAATTCTGGAGAATTTTTCGGGCATCTGGATTCTGCCTGATCCTTACCTCGTCATCGTCCAGTACCATCCAGTACATAAGCTGTTTAGGGTAAATAGGCCCATCCATAATGAAAAAGCTCTCCGGCTCAAGCCTGTCCTTCATGAAAAGCAGGTGCTCGGACTCTGCCAGGTACATCGCAAAGCTGTGTACCATATCAGGAGCCTTTCTCTTCAGCTCATCTGGCGCAATCGCGACAAGCTTTGCCCTTCCAAGTCCTTCATCAAAGGTTTCCCATCCTGATGTCGCCCTCATTGCAATCCTCTGCGAAGAAGAATAAGCAGCGCAAACAATTGTCCTGCACCTCTGAACATCAAGATCCGTAGGTGTTGCAGCCAGCCCGCAGTGACAAAAGTCTACAAAAAGCCCACTGTCATAAGTCCTGGGATTCGTGCTCCCGCTATCACAGGCATAAGTAACCGGATAAGGGTCCTCACCATCTGCCATCAGCTCGGTCCTGACCATCCCCCGAAAGAGCCTGTCCACAGCTTTAAGAATCACCTTCCCGTCAATTTTCAATTCCTCAAGAAGCTTATAAATATCTGCTGCCGTTTTCGGGTCATCAAGCTCAAATGACTGGTCAATCCTCTCTGCAAGCTCCGAGATCTTATGCATATGCACGGGCTCAAGGGTCATAAAAGAAGATACTTTAAACAGTAATATATATTTGTTGAGTGAAAGCCGGAATTGGGGGCAGGTTTCCTAAAAATTTCGTAGTAATAACTGCTATTATTCTGTGCATGTTACTATAATCTTTCATTTTCTCTTATAGAGAGAAATTTTCTAAGTGAGTAAGGCGTAAATTACAGTTGACATAATCTCATAGATAAGTCTCATTGAAAAGATAGTGTTATATTGATGTGTGCATATAATATGCACACAGGATGCACATGATACAGGCTAGAGTAAAAATGTCAGACAGAACGAACCAAGTTCTGAATATTGTTAAAGCCAAATATAACCTGAAAGATAAGAGTGCCGCTCTCGACTTAGTTGTAGCTCAATACGAAGAGAAAATACTTGAACCTCAATATAGTCCTGAATTCATAAAAGAAATGCTTGATTCGGAAAATGACGAAGTAATTGGACCATTCGAAAATGCCAGTGAATTGAAAGCATATATCAAAAGCTTGCCTGATGAGGATGAGTAAGCTTGTACAAANNTTCAAAAAAGCTGATGAAATCTGTATCAATCCTCAACATTACAAAAATCTCAATTATCCTTTAAATAGATATAAGCGGGTACATATTGATTCTAACTTTGTACTATGTTTTTCTATTGACGAAAAAGAGCAAACTGTGACATTGGTGAAATTAGTCCATCACAAAGATGCTTATTAATCAAAGTGTTCGAATATGAAACGCTTGTTTATTCTTATTTTTATCTAACTTTCCGATTTGAATTTCATTTTAGCATAATTTTAGATTTAACAAGCGTCGATATAGTTCACAATTCCTAAAAAAATTCATACAAAATTGGGTTCCATAAAGGGAAGTATAGGAATTGAAATCAGCATAAAGGTGGGCATAGACGCAGTAACTCCAATGTCAGCGATTCGGAAAATGTTTTTGCGACAGTAATATACTATTCGGTTTAATCTTAATCTGCCTTATCAGTTTTACTCTTACTGATCTCACCTCTTATCTCTGCTAACTTACCGCGGACATAACTATATTCGCTCTTTAAGTTCTCGATGTCCGTAGGTACGGTTTCCGTCCTTGATTCTAAAAGTTTTTTCATTTGCTCATTTTCGATTTCATCGGATAATTTGCAACTAAGATCTGCTTTGACACTTTCCACTTCTTCCATATATTCGTTGAATTTATTGACATAATTTTCCATCTTTAATTCTCTTGCCACGGCTTGCAGGCTCTCCAATTCATCTATCAGAGCATTTGCAGTATTATCCAGATTGTTCATTTTCTTTTCTAACCGGGTTAGTCTGGACAGTACATCCTGTTCGGTTAATTCAGGCAATTCATTCCCCCTTAGATTGTTAATACATCCAGAGATGAGCTGGCATATAAGTCAAATAATTTCCAGATCAAATAATTCCGGAATGTTACAGTTAAAAATCGATTTTTATGCTTCTTACCAGAAGAGCTCTTTATGAATATTGAATTTCCAGGTATTTAATTTAAGGAGAAATAAAAAATAAAAAAGGAGTAGAGGTCATTTTAAGAAGCCATTTTTCCACAAAAAGTTCTTCTTTGGGCTCCGTTCGAACTTCTCGCAGAGTTCCGGAGAAAGCGCAGGATATTTTGCTCCTTCGAGGGGTATACAGAACATTCTCTTTGGCTTTCTCGCTTTTCCACCGAGCCCTATAACCACAAAAAAAGGGATAAGGTTATCGTTTGCAAAGGTCCTGTAACGACCAAGTTGTTTGGGGCTTGACCACTGAAGTTTACCTTTAAAAAGCTTTGACCTGAATTTGCATTCTACGCAGAAAATTTCATTGGTGCGCCTGTGCCGGAGGACAAGGTCCGGGCCGCAATCGGATTCTACGAATCTGGAGTGTTTTCGTGCCATGTCCGTAGTCCACTGAACAATAGAAAAGTTCTTTTCATTAAAGAGGTCTACCACATACCTTTCAAAATCATCTCCTTTTTGCTCGGACTCTTTTTCAAAAATAATACTCAGGATTTTCCTTAGCTTTCTGAACAGACCCATAGTTACACCACTATTGTTTTTTGAGAAAATAATGGGATATTTTAACATATTTATAAATGTAGTGGTATGAAATCTAAAAAAAATAGAAACTGTAGAATAAGGAAGAGGCATATTATCAAAAAGGTTTGTATTGATCAGAAAGAGTTGTATTGATAGAAAGGGCTGTGTTGATTAAAAAGAGTTGTATTGATAGAAATGGCTGTGTTGATTAAAAAAATCTATGTTAATTGGAAGGACTGTACTAACCAGGGAGATGTCAGGGAGATATCAGGAAAAATATAAGGAAAATATAAGGAAGATATAAGGAGAAGATACAAGGAAGAAATTACAAAATTCAATAAAGGGTATTTTTCTTTTTATTCTCCATTTCCACGGTTTTCTTAAGGTTCAAGCAAAATTTCTGTATTATGGCTTTCCTATTCTTTCATATAAATTTAAAGAATTTAAAAAATAATTTTTTTGGATTTTCGGAAAACCTTAATTTAAAAAAAGGAATATACTATATTGGGAGAAATATAAAACTGAATTAAAATAATCAGATAAGAATAAAGATCTCAGGATTCTACGCCTATGGGGGGAAGGCACAGGAATTACCAGGAAAAGCTGATAGCACCGGAACAGGCAGCTGAGCTTATGGAGGAAGGCTGGAAACGGGCGGACCTGCATGTACATACAACCTGTTCTTTTGATGTGCTTCCGGCAAAAGGTTTGGATCCCAGGAGTCTCTACGAAAAGTCTCTTGAGATGGGTATGGATTTCATAACATTTACAGACCACGATACAATGCAAGCATATGAAATCCTCGGATGGGACCGTGAGAAGCTTGTTCCAGGGGTTGAGATGACAGTATATGACCCTGAAATTGCAGGGCATACGCTACATATTAACGTTTTCGAGCTTGACAGGGAGGAATTTTCAGAACTGAGGGAAATAGCAACAATAGAACAGAATCTAAGAAGTTATATCGGATACCTTAAGCGCCACAGACTTCCGTTTGTTTACAATCATCCTTTCTGGTTTGATTTCCATCAGCAACCGAATCCTTCTGTAGTACCAAAACTTGCAAAGCTCTTTCCTGTACTTGAATATAATATGCATGAGCTCAAGCAGAAAAACGAACTTACGATAGCTCTTGCAGAAAGGTTTGGGAAAAGCATTGTAGCGACAACGGATACTCATTCAGGAAAGTTGGGGCAGGTATATACGCTGGCAAAAGGAAACAATTTCAGGGAATATTTCAGGAATATAGAAAAGGGGAGAAATTATATCGTTCCGGAAAACCTCACACGTGAACTCTTGATTGAAGAGATGAATACCTGGATAGACCTGATTTTCGAAAAAAGCCAGAAAAACCGGGACATTAAAAATTACCTTACTGGAATAAGGTCCCTGGATGCGATGGTAAAGATATCGAGAAGCACTCTTTTGAACTATTCTCCAATACTCAACCGGACAGCCATGAACCTGTTCTACATGGTCTCAAACACAGGGCTTCCGGCCTCACTCTATATTCATTCGGAGAAAAATTTTGCCAGAGAAATCAAAAAGAAAATTGAGATTAAAAGCCAGAAGTAAAAATTCATTTTCTCTTTTTTTTAGCTTTTCTTTTTTCATATTTTTTCTTCTCAAGTTTGATTTTCAAGTTTGAGTCTCAAGTTTGATAAAGTCCCAAAGTGAAAAAACACACTATATAGGAGCTGATTTTCAAATATATGAATAAATGGAAAGGTTTATTTACAAAATTGTTTAGAATTTATAGCATAAAAACTAAATTTTTTGTATGATTTTTAAATATTTAATTACCTAATATTAATAATAAATGCAAATAGACTTGAAGAAAAGGGAGCATTGAGATTAAATTGTTTTTCCAGCTCATATTTTACGTATATACTTCATGAATTGAGGTTTCCCTTGTTCCTGTTAAGTAGCGGAAATTGGAGAAGAATGAGCAGGATAGAAACCATTTTCAAAGTAACCTGAACTGAAAAAAGAAAAACTGAACCTTTGGAGCGTTTGCATAATTAAGGAGAAAATTTGAGACAAGAAGAGGTTGCAGGATGAAACAAAGAAGAAATTTCACTAAATCAGGACTATACAGAGGGTTAAAGCAGTGGTTGATTTTTACCGTACTCACAATTATTATTTACTCAAGCATATATCCGGCAGGAGCGGCAGGACCTGAGAGTTCCGAAGAGAAACTTATACCCTCGAACGGTGGAATTTTTGACAGCATTATAACATATATAAAAAGTCTGCTGGGAGAAGACGAAAAAACGCAGGGCTCAGGAATGGTTTCCGAGGCTGCCACCACAGGGGTTCAACAGTATCCAGATATTGAAAGATTTGTCCTGAAAATTGCAACTCCAAGCATAATAAAATCCTCGTCCTTTTTAGGAGATTCAAACCTCGGAGTTTTTGCTCATCTTTCAAACCCTCCTCTTATGAAAATGGATTCAGACGGGCATCTTGTCGGACAGCTTGCGAAAAGCTACGAAGTTTCGGAAAATAACACCTGCTGGACCTTTTACCTGAGAGATGAACTATACTGGAGCGATGGAGAACCTGTGACACCGGAAGATATCAAGTTTTCAATCAGCTATTACGGGAAAGAAGTACCCTCAGCCAGATGGATAAATGATACCCTGGAAACTATAGCTGTTTCTGATGCAAATAACTCCGTAACCTTCAAATTTAACAAACCTTACACCCGCAGTGACCTGGAGTTTGCAACCTATAATATCCTCCCTGCTCATATCTGGGAAACGATTGAAAATCCTGTGGAATACACAAATAACGGCCCTTATGTGGGCTGCGGGCCTTACTATCTCAAGCTGATAGACCTTAATGCCGGAAAACTTGTTTTTGAGAAAAACCTTTACTGGAAAGGAAAAGCTCCGGAATCCGAAACCGTGGAGATCCATTTTTACTCGAGTGTTGATGTTGCCACCCTTGCCCTTAAAAAAGGAGAGGTGGATACTTATTACAAATACGCAGGTTCTTACCCCTATGCTGGCATTGAGCAGCTTGAAGAAACGGGAAATTTTGATTTTATTGAAAAGACCGATATAGGGCTTATTTTTCTGGCTCTCAATTTGAAGAAAGCTCCTTTTTCAGATCCGAAATTCAGAGAAGCCCTGTCTTATGCAATAAATTACGAAGAGATAGTACGTCTCGAGACATTGGGATATGGAGAAGTCCCTAACCGCGGTTTTGTACCGTCTTCCATGGAAAATTTCAAGGAAACAGAAAAACTTGAATACAGCCCCGAAAAAGCCAGGAGAATTCTGGAAAAAGCAGGATACATAGACAGTAACTGGAACGGAATAATTGAAGGAGAAGACGGGAAAGATATCAAGTTAAAAATCCTTATCCGGCCGGAATATGCCCGTACAGGAGAGCTTCTTGAAGAATATCTTGGACAGATCGGTCTCGCATCTGACCTGAGGACTGCAGATGCAGACACCTGGATTGCTCTCAAGGATAATTACGAGTATGACCTAACAATAACCCGTTCCACTCCCTGGGGCATGCTCATGCACGCAAGCTGGGGAAGCGGTTATTTTGACTCCAGAAGGACAGGCCAGGGAGTTATGCATAATCTGGATGACCCTGAGTTCCTGCAGCTCTGCGATAATATCCTCGCAACCACGGATCCTGAAGAACTTGAGGGATATGCATACGAAATTCAGGACTACTATGCAGAGAACCTGCCTGCAATTCCCCTCTACTGGAGCAGCATTATTACCCCATATAACAGGCACTTTGAGGGCTGGCACACTGATCCTCTATACGGGATCTATAACCTGGACAACTTTGTAAATGTTAGGAAAATAGAGGCATAAAACATAGTTTGAGATATAAAATCAAATTTGAGCTATAAAACAAAATATACAAAAAGTATCCGATAGGTTCAACCAGAAAAGAACAGCAAAAGCATTAAGAAAACATAGTAAAAACAAAATAAAAAATAAGAGCGATGTCAGGAATAGCAAGAAAAGGAACCAGATACCTTACATCACTGGTACTCATAATTATCATCAATTTTACCCTTCCCAGGCTCATGCCCGGAGACCCGGTAAAAAACCTGATAGGGGAAGATGTTTATGTGTCCGAAAATGTGATGGAAGAGCTGAGAGCAAAACTCGGGCTCGACAGACCCCTTTACGAGCAGTTTACATCTTTCCTTTCGGACCTCCTGCACCTTGACCTGGGGTATTCTTACCACCTTCATGCCCCTGTTGCAGAACTCCTTCTGGACAGACTGGGCTGGACCCTACTATTTGTAGGAGTATCGGCAGCAATCGGAGCCTTCATGGGAAGTCTTCTTGGAGCCCTTGCAGGGTGGAGACCTGAAAAGAAAACAAGCCGTTTTACAGGACTCGCTTTTGTTGTGCTCTCCTGCACCCCGCCTTATTTCCTTGCTCTCCTTTCCCTCTATCTCTTTTCTTTCAGGCTGGGATTCTTTCCCTCTAAGGGATTTTATGACGCCCCAGAAATAGGGAGCATTTTGCATCATCTCTTCTTACCTGTCTGTGTAATGTCTGTCTTTTCAGCGTCTAGGAATTTTCTGGTAATGCGCGGAAGTGTAATCCAGGAAAAGGAACAGCTTTACGCGCTCTATGCCAGGGCAAAGGGCCTGAAGGATATCAGTATACTTTTCAGGCACATAATAAAAAATGCCTCACTCCCGATCATTACCCTTCTTGCCCTGGACTTTGGGTTTCTCTTCAGTGGGGCACTGTTTATAGAAATCATCTTCTCCTTAAACGGCATGGGAACCCTCATCTACGGCGCAATAATAGGAAAGGATTATCCCCTGCTCCAGGGAGCTTTTCTGGTAATCGCCCTCACAGCCTTGATTGCAAACATGCTTGCTGACCTTCTCTATGGTTTAATCGACCCCAGGGTAAGGAGACCTGCATGAGCCCGGAAGCAGCCCATATTGAAAGTTCCTGCATTACAGAAGCCTGCACTGAAGAGTATTCTGAAAAAAAGCGCGAAATCTCCAGCCTCAACTTTAAGTTTCCCGGAGAGTTATTATTCAAGATTTCCGGAAGGCGTAAAGGCCTCAAGGGACAATTAAATAGGGGAGGAATTTTCCTTTTTGTTTTTTTCCTGTTCATGGCATTATTCCCTTCCTTTCTTGCCCCCTATGCCCCAAACGAACGATTCACCCCCTATAAAGAGCCTTCATGGGATCACTTCCTCGGGACAAACGACATAGGAAACGATATATTTTCCGAACTTGTGTACGGATCAAGGATCTCAATGACAGTGGGCTTTGCGGCGGCTCTGGTCTCAACCCTGATAGGAGCTATCCTCGGGATCTGTGCAGGCTATTTCAGGGGAGCGCTTGACGAATTGCTTATGGGTTTTACCGATGTTGTCCTTATTATCCCGAAAATTCCTCTTATCATAGTGCTGGGAGCATATCTGCAGCCAAGCATCTGGATACTGATCCCGGTACTCGGTCTCCTGTCCTGGGAGTCTACCGCCAGGGTTACCCGTTCGAAAACTCTCCAGCTCAGAGAGGCAGGCTATGTTAAAAGTGCCCGATGCATGGGCTTTTCTTCCTGGCACATAATGAGCACAGATATTTTTCCCAACCTCTACAATGTCCTGCTGCCCAAATTCATGCTGGCAACAGCTTCGGCAATGATTTCCGAGGCTTCTCTTTCTTTCCTGGGACTAAGCGACATAAGCATGAAAAGCTGGGGTACCATGCTTTCTTTTGCCTTTTTCAGGGGCGGTTTTATCCGGGACATGTGGTGGTGGTACACGCCTCCGGGGATATGCATCACCCTCTGCATAATATCTATTGCACTGATAGGGTTCGGACTGGAAACACAAGGAAAGGAACACGTAAGAGAAGGGGCGGATGCAATGTGAATGTGAGTATTGTTAATACGCTGCTTGAAGTAAAGGACCTCCAGGTCTTTTTTAAAGGGATAAAAACCATAACTGCCCTTTCAGGGATTTCTTTTTCGATTGCTGAGAGCGAAACCCTATCCCTTGTTGGAGAGACCGGATGTGGGAAATCTGTGGCTGCACATGCAATTATGCGACTCTTACCCTCTGAGGCCAGGGTAAAAGGGATTGTAAAATTTAGAGGAAAAAACCTGCTCGAACTGAGCGAAAAAGAAATGGTAGAGATAAGAGGAAAAGAAATCGGGATCATTTTCCAGAACCCCTCTCTTGCACTCAATCCGGTATATTCCATAGGACACCAACTTGCAGAACCTCTGTGTGTTCATAAAAAAGAAAAGAAGGAAAAAGCGCTTTTTATGGCAGCAGGAGCCCTAAAAAACATGGGTTTTGCAAATACCGCCGAATATATTCGTTATTATCCTTCGTGGTGCTCAGGAGGAATGAATCAGCGTTTTTTGATTGCAGCTTCGACCATACTTGGCCCTGCCCTCCTTATAGCAGATGAACCAGGCAAAGGGCTTGACAGAAAACGCGTATCCGAACTTGAAACTGAGCTCAAGAAATTGAAATTTAAAAATAAGACTGCTTTACTCCTTATAAGCCATGATCTCAGCTTTGTACAGAGGCTTGCAGATAGGGTTGCAGTAATGTATGCCGGAGAGATTGTTGAAATGGCGGACTCTTCAAGCATTTTTGAGGAGCCGCTGCACCCTTATTCAAAAGGTCTCCTGAACAGTTTACCAGAAAAAGGTTTCATTCCCATACCCGGCTTTTCTCCTTCACTCAGCAACCTTCCTTCAGGCTGCAGGTTCTACCCGCGCTGTTCCCTGAGAAAAAGACACTGTATTGAAAATCATCCTGACCTTAAAAAAATAAATGGGAGAGCTGTGAGGTGTTTTCTATATCCCTGAGAGCGGATAGGCTTTCAAAAACTTACGAGGCTGGCCTTCTAAGTACAGGAAAATGCATTTTCCGGGAAGTCTCATTTGAAATCAGGTCAGGAAAGACCTTCGGACTTATGGGATCATCCGGAGAAGGGAAGAGCACTTTAGGGAGGGTTGTTGCCGGGCTTGAAAAAGCCACAACAGGCTCCGTATATTATAAAGGCACACCGCTTACCTTAATGAAAAAAAATGAAAAGATAGCCTTCCGCCGTAAAGTCCAGATAATGTTTCAGGATCCCACGGATGCTTTCAACCCGAGGAAAAAGATAGGGCACGCGATTTCTGAGGTCTTAGCACTCCTTGGGGTTCCAGAAGCCAGACATTCATCAAAGACAGAAGAGATGCTTATAACCACAGGCCTCCCCAAGGAAGTGCTTTCACGTTATCCCTCACAGATTTCAGGCGGCCAGCTCCAGCGCCTCGCCCTCAGTCGAATTCTCCTGCTAGACCCGGAATACATTGTCCTTGACGAACCGACCTCTGCCCTTGATGTTTCGGTGCAGGCTCAGATTCTCCACATGCTTAAAGAGGTACAGACTGAACGAAACACAGGTTACCTCCTTATTTCCCATGATGAGATTGTTATCCGTTTTATGTCCGACAGCTATGGAGTGCTTGAAAACGGGCAGCTGAAGATAATCGAGTAATAGCTTTCAGATCCGAGTTTCGGGTAGGGAGTATTCAGTCCTTTTCTCTTTACTCAACAGGACTGGTTTATAGATTTTATTAGTGAACTTCGTTCATGAGAGCGAAATCTTAAATAAAAAAAGTAAAAAGGAGAGAATTGAAAGCCTGGGTTTAAAAAAGCTCCAGAATGGCTTCAGGGCTTTCGAGTACGGTAATTCCCTGCAGCCCTTTTACAATTTCAACATTTCTCATGTCTACATCCCTGACAAGGACTTCAACCGGCCCGCCCTTAATTGCATTATAAGGGCACAGCTCTTTACAGATCCCGCAGCCTTTGCACTTTAGAAGTTCTATCTGGTCCGTAATGCCATTTTTCTCCGAAATCGCTCCATGGGGGCAGTTTTCCCTTGGGGGGCAGGTCTCACAGTGCCTGCACTGTTTCCTGTCAATATTATAGGGCATTTCCGAGACAATCGAGCCTTCAATGTCCACAGGTACAATATAGACTGGAACCCTTCCCTTAACAGCCTGGGCAACAGCATTGGTTACGAGGGAATCAGCAATTCCATAGGCGATTTTCGAGACTGTGTTTGAAGTTGCAGGTGTAACAAAGAGAGCATCATACCTGTCAAGGACAAAGCGCCCAACTTTAGGGGAACTTGAACCCTGCTCACTTTCCCGGAAGATCTCTTCAAGGTAGTCTCCTCCCGAGATTTTCACAAGCTTCTGCTCAAGCCCATACATCCGGATAACCTCTTCGCCGGCTCTGGAAAGGTATGTATTCACTGAAAGTTCGGGATTCCTGAGCTTGAGTTCTTTAAAGACCTGGTAACTGCGATCCAGGAAATGCCCTGCTCCTGTAATACCCCATGCAATGCTTTGAAAGCTCATGAAAAGAAGTCATGCCCCAGGGAGATAATATAATTTTCTAAAAAGAATGCCCCGGGTACAAAAAGAAATTTAAATTCCGAGAACTTCATAAAGTAATTTCATAGCTTCCTTCTCGCTGTCTCCACCGCATTTTGAAACAAGGCTCTCATAGTGAATTATCCAGTCAAGATACTTTTTTTCTCCGGATAACTGGTAACGGGTTGCATGAACCGTAGCTTCAAGAACCGCATTGAACCCTCTATTGGGTACCGGAATCTCTTTTCTATTAGATTCATTAAAGCCTGCATTAAGAGGAATGAGATCGGCAACAAGAGATTGATCCGTATTTTTAATATTAATGCATTCAAAAACTACCCAGGCAGCTGCTTCTTTAAGAACGGGAAACTTAAGCCCTCTTGCTGGCACATATTCAAATTCGGAAGGATCAAGATCAAAGAATGTCGAACGAACAAAAAGCAGGGGGTCGTAGACAACATTTGAAGCAAGATATTTTTCTTTAAGGACATTCGCCCAGGTATGGCTGCCTCTGAACAGGCGGACAAAAGGTCTTTTGCCTTTTGTAATGACGCCTATGGGAGCAGCATTAGGGCGCTCAAAACCGGTGCTCGCAATTATCTCGGAGATCCCTTCCCTGATCCCGAAGGAAGGAAGGTCAATAGTATGATACGGCTTTTCAAATTTCCTGTAATCGGAAGAGGATTCACTCAAAATCTTAAGCCTCCGAGAAGGGCAATAAAAAGCCCTGCAATAATGATGTCTGCCGTAGAGCCCGGATTAATCTTTTTTACCAGAAGTTCGGAGTCAAATTCCTGTATTTGAGGGAGGATAGATGCAAAATCCTGCGCTGTTTTCCCTGAAGTTTCCCAGCCTGAAAGAATTTCACCTGCTCTGAAAGACACATAGTCCGCAGTTTCGATATCAAACTTGGTCTGGATAAAGGTATCCCTGTGTTTTGAAAGCAGTTTCAGGAAAGTGTATACTACAGCCTCATTGATTCCTGTGCCCGAACAGGTGGGAACCGAACCTCCAGTCAAAGCTTCTGCTTCACAATTTCGCGCCTGCATAAACTCAAGAATGCTTTTTGCCCCCTCAAGGCAGCGCACGAAGCCTGTGGTCCATTCATTTGCTATCAGGTCATAATCCCTGGCAATTTCCATAAGGGCATAAAGGGTAATGTCCTGACTCCTGAGATCGGCAGTTGATTCGGGGTCTTTAAGGTCAAATTCATCCACACTATTTACCCTGACTCCCACATGCCCGAAAGCCCTGTAAAACTCAACGGCATCTTCACAGTCCGTTGCCCGGACAAAAGCATAGGCACGGGAGACCAGACCCTCAAAATCGCCTGCTTCAAGCCGAAAACCCACTTTTTCGCAGCAGGTTTGTTCTTTTTGTTGTCTTTGTTCTTGCTGGTCTCTTGAAAATTCACCCGCAGCCATTGCCAGAGGGATCAGGAGTAAGAAGGCTCCAAAATGAGTATTTCCTCCCCGCTGCCAGGCAGAGCTTTCGTAGACTGCATTCCTGAGAAGTGATCCTATCTTTTCCGTGCTTCTTGCAGCAAGCTCAAGGACTGGATAGACTGCAACCGAAGAGGCAACAAAATGCTCAAAACAGGTATCAGGATAATTATGCTCTCTATCAACATTTCCCGGCTTCGGAGATGCTGAGACCTCAAGCAGCATGGCAAGCTGTGCACATCGCGCGATCAGGCTGGGGATAAGAGATTCTCCCCCCGATCCCGTCGGTCCGAAAGCATTGCAGGAGAAAGTGGTGTTACTTGGATTCATTTACGGGAATCCTGGCGTGGTCAAGGATATATTTTGACAGTTTCTCTTTAAGCCTCATGTATTCTGCATCAGAGAGGTCAAGCGTATTTAAGACACCGTCCCTGATCCAGCAAGGCTTTGAAATCTTACAGCACCAGACAAGGCTTCCGAAACAGGTATCTTCGCCGAACTCGAGCATAGTGCCTCTGGCAAATTCCATTTTTGTCCTGGCAAATCCTTCTGCAGTATATCCTAGCTTTTTGAATTTCTCGTGCACAGGGCAGGGTTTTACCGGGAGGCAGCAGAAAGCCAGAGCCCGGAAGTCTCCTTCACTACAAACGTGTTTGGGGGCATTGTACCAGCCTATAGATTTCTGATATGAAGTGACACTCTCTACAAGTTCTGTTATAAGATTGGGGTTTTCCATAACTCCTCTTGCGACAGAGACCATATCAGCTCCGCGGGAAAACATGTCCTTTGCAGCAGCAAAATCAGTAACCGAGTTGTTGCCTATAAGGAAAAGTCTCGTAGCATCCCTGTAATTTGTAATCGCATCAAGGTCTGCTCCAAACCCTTCAAGCATGGCATCCACATGGATAATATCAGCCCCGGCTTTATCAATAAGCCTGGCAAGTTCTATGTCATTTACTACATTCGCCCTTACCTTTATGGAAAGAACAACTCCGGTTTCTTTTATCGCCTTTATCCAGGAAGAAAGCCTTGGAAGGTCACGCAAAAGGGCTTCACCTATGCCTGCTTCAAGCATTTCAGGCTGCTTGCAATGAGCGTTTAATTCAAGAATTGCCCCTTCTTCTTTTACAAGCTTTGCAGCTTCGATCAGAGGCTCAAGACTAGTGCTTCTTACATTTACCGCAACAGCGCTTCCGGAGGTTACAGCCCGAATTTCCTTTTTGATAAGCTCCAGAGGTTCGTCGGAAATAAACTCTTTCCTGCCCCGGGCTACAAGGTCTGATGCAACTTTCATAGATCCTTCATCCAGATTGAAGGCTCCAAGCACTACGAGCCCGGCATCACCTGCATACTGGCTGGCAAAGGCGCTGTCGGCAATTCCTGCCATTGGAGCCAGTGCGATAGGATTTCTAAAACGGACATAACCAATATGCAAATCAAATAGACAATCACTCATGTTTTACCTCTTAAAAATAAGCGTGGAAACTGAACACACAAAAATGATAGTTATAGTTAGATATTAAGCTAACGAATCTTTTTAGGTTTATGAGAATCTTTTCTCAAAGAATCTGCGAAAATGGAAAAATCCATCTTATTTTCACGATTACAATACATATATATTAATATTTGGGCATACCCTCCGGTACGCAAAAGCTATATAGGACACACGGAAGGAGAGAAGCTGTTTCACCTAGATCAAAAAGAATTAAAACCAACGTGGAAATAGCCAGAGATCAATGAAAATAAATTAAATTAATCCGATTAGAAGTCCTTTTCAGCCTGTCCTTCCATACAGAAATATCCTCCCATAAATATA
>DUIO01000090.1 GCA_013330315.1 Methanosarcina sp.
AAAATCAGGTTCATGGAAAAGTATCATGGAAAAGTATCATGGAAAAGTATCATGGAAAAGTATCATGGGAAAGTATCATGAAAATGTATCATGGGAAAAGGGGGATTTAAGATAACAACCTATTCGGTCCAGATAACTGCCAAGGCCCTTGAGGAATTGAGGGCACTAGAAGAATTTGATCTTGATTTAAAATATCGTGCTGCACAACAACTGGCTGCTGACCGCTTAATTGTTCCAGGTATCCTGACGGATGAACAGATTAAGCGTGTGGAGGAGGCAGGCTACACAGTCAAGGTCATATCCGACTTATCAAAAGTAGTCGCGGAAAGAGCAGACGAAGTATCAAAGGTTAATCGTTTCGCAGAAGTGCGGGGAATTTCCAAATTTGAAGAGCGCGCTGTATCAGGTTATATGACTGCGGATGAGGTTGAATCTGCTCTTATCGACCTCCAGAGCCTGCACCCCGATTTTGTCACTCTCATAGAGCTCCCGCACCGAAGCTGGGAGGATCGAATTTCTCATGCTATCCGTGTCCGCGCCGGGACGAATACGGATAGGGATGGCATATTATTTACAGGTAGTATTCATGCAAGGGAATGGGGAGGTTCGGACATCTGCATAACTTTCCTGGTCAATCTCATCGATGCTTACATTAACTGCAGTGGAATGACATACGGAGGAAAAAATTTCACTGCAACCCAAACCCGCACAATCCTTGAGAACATTGATTTATTTGTATTCCCTGACGTGAACCCGGATGGCAAAAACTACAGCCAGACTCAGGACTTATGGTGGCGCAAAAACCGTAATCCAAACACTGCGGTCGGCCCTTCCACACCGGGTGTGGACTTAAACAGGAATTTCGATTTCCTGTGGGATAGCGGGATTGGTACGTCTTCTAACCCTGCAAGCCCCATATATAAAGGAGAAAGTGCATTTTCCGAGCCTGAAACACGCAATGTTCGCTATCTTCTGGACACTTACCGGAATATTAGTTACTTTGTGGATATACACTGTTACGGTGAACTTATTTTGTACAACTGGGGGGATGATAATAATCAGACCATTGACTCCAGGCAAAGCTTCCTCAACCCCGCATATAACGGTAAGCGTGGAGTACTGAACGATACTCTTTATGGAGAGTTCATACCCTCTCAGGACCAGAACATGGTTATAGATCTGGCTCGCCGTATGCAAGAATCGGTGTCTGCCGTCCGCGGCAAGAATTACATGGTTCAGCAGTCAGTCGGGCTTTATCCTACATCAGCAACGTCGGATGATTATGTTTTTAGCCGCCATCTCGTAAACGGGTCTAATCGGAAGGTGTACGCTTATACGATAGAATTTGGTCAGGAATTTGTCCCCTCTTTTAGCGAGATGAGCAACATTATCAAGGATATCTGCGCTGCAATGGGTGAACTTTGCCTGACTGTGAGCGGTGGTGAAGATGTGCAGGATGATAGGGCTGGCAGAGGTGTTATGATAGGAACGTAATCGAGATCCCAGGATACAATCGTATACCGGGGCAATTGTACTTTCTACTTATTGTGCGTAAATCCGGATTGGCAGTAAGCTCCAGATTTGACGGGGTTTGCTTTTCGCTAGATTACTTTTACTGGATGGAGCGGATGATATCAGATTTGCACCACTTTATCGCTTCTGAATATAACGAATACGAGTTTCAGGGATATAATCGTAAGGAGAAGGCTGCATTCGCGGCTTCGTCCAAAATAAGATCTTGAATGAAGGATTTGGTTCTATGGGTCATTATATTGTCAGGATTCGTACCGGCACATGGAGTTGGCTGCGTGATCTACAGCAATTATATGACCTTGACGTTTTTAGCAAAACTGCAAAACGGCTTAATGACCATCTGTTTGAGATCCAGGGGCTGCTCTCTGACGAACAGATCGAAAACCTGTCCAGGAAAGGATACCAGATAGAAATTATCGCTGCTGCTGAAGAGATCGCAAAAGAGCGAACGAAAGAGAGAGGAGAAGAATACTTATGATTGGTTTTTTCCTTCCCAGCAGAGATTGGCTTCCCATAAACAATGAGGTAGATAGCTGAATTGCGAGATGGATAACTGAATGGTGAGATAGATAACTGTCCTGATGGTATTATGATTATGAGATCGTTCAATACTGTCTATCCCGAGTCCGGGTCAATCCCTGGAAGTAAGGATGCGGGAGCCAAAATTATTGAGGCTGCCAGAGCAAAAAATCAGCATACTCTGGGTCTTGAATCTTCTGGCATCCTGAAAGCTTACGGTATTCCAGCAGTAAAAACCGCATTTGCAAAAACTGAAGAGGAAGCTGTAAAAGCTGCAAAAGAGATTGGTTATCCTCTCGTTATGAAAATCGTTTCTCCGCAGATTTCCCATAAATCAGATGTGGGCGGGATCAGGCTTTCCCTTCAAAATGAAGATGAAGTAAGGGCCGCCTATCTGGAAATGATGGAAAATATTCCTGAAAAAGTGCCCGATGCATCTATTGAAGGTGTTCAGCTGCAGCAAATGCTCTCAGGAGGAAAAGAAGTTATTATAGGGATGATTCGAGATCCAACCTTTGGCCCCATGCTAATGTTCGGGCTTGGAGGAGTTTATGTGGAAATCCTCAAGGATGTAAGATTTGCTATCGCCCCTGTGAACGAAAAAGAAGCCAGGGAGATGATCACTGGAATCCAGATCTATCCGCTGCTTGCCGGAGCCCGGGGTGAAAAACTTTCGGATATTGACGCACTGGTGGACGTCATTTTAAGAGTCTCAAGGCTTGTCTGCGATTTCCCGGAAATAGAAGAGTTTGAAATTAATCCTATGATTGTCTTTGAAGAGGGAAAGGGTGTTTTTGCTGTAGATATGAGGCTTACTTTGAAGAAAAAATGATACTTGGATATAAGTTAATTATTTGAAGAAAAATCAGTGGTTTGAAAAAATAAATGATCTGACTGATTATTGCTCTCAGAATTGGTCTTTTCTCTCTACTTTTTTTCTTAACCTCTCCACAACCTGTCTATCTATTTGCCACATTCATTTGCCTGCTTTTTTATATGCTTGATTTTTTATTATTCAGGCTTATTTTTCGTCCCTTCAAGGGCAAATTCTCCTGTTTTTTGTATTCCTGCACAAAAAGGCTTTTCATTATCTGTCGCCTGTGGTCTCGGAATTCCGAGACGTCTTGGGATCAGGTCAAACTAAAAATATAACATTTGTTTCGCACATACTGGAGGTAGTAAATGAGGTGGTAGTACGATCCAGGAACGAAAAAAATTCGTGCTGGCTGT
>DUIO01000353.1 GCA_013330315.1 Methanosarcina sp.
GATGACGAGACAGTTGAAGTTGCATGGAAGGAGAGGCTCACGGAGGGAGTTTACAGGCTTGAAATCGAGCTCCTTGGAAACGATGGAGATGTTGTCGAGCGCAGGGAAACCATTATCGAATCTGACCTCTCTCCCATGAACGCAAGCAATGCAAGCCGGGGTACAGGAAATGAAACTCCAGAAGAAAAAGGCGGGAACGGCATCCCCGGATTTTCTATTGTTACAGGGGTTGCAGGGATTGCGGCGGTTTTAGCCATTTTCAGAAAACACCATTAAATCTCATGCGTAAAAATCAAGCTACATAGATCCGGAATTAATTAAAAATAAACTCAAAAAAGCCGTGATCCCATGAACTATGAACTCTTTATTGCTCTCAGGCAGATCCGGGCAAGAAAATTCCAGACACTCCTTTCGGTGGGAGCAATAGCTCTCGCTGTAATGGCACTTACGTCTTCTCAGGCTCTTATGGTTGGCTTTACAGGGGAGCTTTATAACACAACTGTAAATAAACTACCCCATGTTTCGGTATCTCCTCAGGAAGGTGAAGACTACATCTATCTCTATGGGACCGCTGTGGAAAGAATAACTGCTATTGAGGGAGTTACTGCGGTTTCTTCTTTTTTGACAGGGCAGGCTTCTTTCAGGTTCAAGGACAATTCCCTGAATGCCGAGCTTAGAGGTGTTGTTCCTTCTCAGGAAAACCAGATTAGCTCCATTGAAGAGGATATGGTTGAAGGCAGTTTCCGGGAGCTTGAGTTTTCAAGAAATACCGTTGTTATAGGCTCAAAGATGGCTAATAAACTTGAAGTCAATCCGGGCGACTCCGTAGCCGTGTCCTTTCCTAACGCAAATCCCCTTTCTCTAAGAGTTATTGGTATATTTCATACCGGATCTCCTCTTGATGAGTCTCTGGCATATACTTCTCTTGATACCGCTCAGGAATTTTACGATGTGTCGAATGTAGTTAACGGGATCTCAGTCCGGCTCAGCGATTTTAATAAGGATAGGGAGGTTGCAGCCGAAATAGAAAGAGCGGGTTATAGGGCAAGAGGCTGGACAGAAACAAACCCTGCAATCCTCAGAACCATTGCTATTGAAAGCACTTCGAATAATGTAGTATACGGACTTATTATTGTCATAGCCTCTTTTGGTGTGGTCAGCACCCTGAATCTGTCTGTAATAGGTGCAACGGGTCAGATAGGCATGCTCAGGGCTATGGGTGCTTCGGTCTCGAGCATACAGAGGATTTTCATTCTCCAGAGCGGGATTCTGGGTCTCCTGGGTGCCCTTGTCGGTACTTCTGCAGGAGTCCTTATATCCCTGGCAATAGGCCAGTATGAAATCCCGGCAGCTTCATCAGATGTTTATGGCGGTATTTCTTACATCCCAATTGTCGTAAGAGCTCAGGATATAGTGCTTATTATTGCCGCGGTTTTTCTGCTGAACCTCATCACAGGAATCTACCCTGCGCGGCAGGCCGCGAAGCTGGACCCTGTAAAAGCAATAAGCACAAGATAATTACTGGCATAGAAGTTCGAGTTCAATCAGGAAACCCTATTTTATCCTGAAACTCAGGGAATTTGGTTTCTAAAGAAAAAAGGAAAATAAAATGTAGAAAAATTAGAATTACTCAGGAGAGAAATTAGAATTTTGCAGGGGAGAAATTAGAATTATAAAGTAAAGGATCCAAAATATGAAAAAAAATCAGAAGCGCATGAAACTCAATTAAGATAAGAAGTAAGAATGAGTATAAAATAAGCCTATAAGTACAGTCGGGTATATGTATTATTGCACAGCAGCAAAGTTATCTGCACAGGCAATTATTTTTCTCAATTCCTTTTTTTACCTTTCTCATCCCAAATAATTTATAAAGGCAAAAAAATTAGTAATGCTATTGAAATTATCACTCGTATTAAACATTTCAACGCGAGCCAATATCAGACGTAGATTGAAATTTCAACCCCGGTAATTATATATCTTTTTTGACGAATGAATATCATACTAATCATAGCGAACAAATAACAAACAAAGACCTTGTGCATGAATTCTCATCAACTGATCATTGTATGGGAATTCTCTTTTTCTATTTTTATACTCTATGCTTCATAACTACTTTTTTTACACCTGTCCTTTTACACCTGCCTTTTATACCCGTCCTGTGCATTTTCAAATATGGTAACCTTATGCTAAAAGCTCATCCAGGGTTTTAAGAAATCATACTTAAAAGTATCTTTAATTATTTTCGGTTTTTCAGAAGAATTCCGGAATCTCTATTTATTCACCGGGTATTAAGCTTATTAATCGATAATATCTGCAATCTGAAACTCGTCCTTTTTTGAATTAAACGATTGCAGTAAGGTTGAAGCAAGGGATCAAATCAGATGTAACCGGATACTAGCATTTTTTTTCCAAAGCCTTCTGACATTCTGGCTTCTGACACCGGATACAAATATTTATATTCTTTAGTAGATAATTTTACTTTGATGGACGATAGTAAAGAATACCAGCTTTATCTTGAAGCTCTTGATGACGAGAGGTCTGCCTGGGGGAGAAGGACGGCTGTAAAGAGGCTGAGTGAATGCAAAAGTGAAGAGTCCCTTTACTACCTGAATGAGCTCATTGTTGACAGGTATTTCCTCGTTCCGGACTGGCTCAAAAAGATTGCACGAGAATATTACGTATCACTATGTCTTGAATTCCTCTAAAAGCCTGATTTTCTAATCACTGATTCTTGATACTTTTATCTTTCAGGTAGTTGTACCAGGGCTTAGATATCTCTGAATCCCAGTACAGTTCCATACAGGGTTATGTCCTCTTATCGTGATGGCTTCAGCCAACCATTTGCAGAAAATCAAGGGTTCGGCATTTCAGCCATTTATTTTCTCTTAAAATATCAGCTATGTAAAGATTTGATAGTAAGTGACCTGATACTTCAAAAACAGGCTACTTCAAAAATAGGTTACTTCAAAAACAGGTCTTTTTAAGCTATTTTATTAAGGTTTCAAAATCAAAAACTATAAATTTATTTAGAACCAGAAGGCTGTACATCTCTATATGTCCGAATACATTTTAAACATATATTTCAACATTCTAACATACATACTAACATCCCGTTCTCTTATTATATCCTGAGAATCGGTATGCTTAAAACTGTAGAGATCCCCTTTATTAATGCATTCCTATGTCTGGTTGCTGTACTGGTTAAAAATTACTTCTTTCCGTTAAAAATATAACACTACCTTATTCGCTGTCGGCTCAGGCTTAAGATTTATAAGAGCTTTTAAGCTTATTTAAAAAGCTAATCTGAAATATATTAATTCGAATAATAAGTTGAAAGCTTATAGTAGAAAGCTATCAAGTAAAAAGCTATCAAGTAGAAAGCTAT
>DUIO01000318.1 GCA_013330315.1 Methanosarcina sp.
GCTTCGGTAGAAGTAGGAAATACTACAACCAAAAGTATCCTTACAGCCACAAATATGGATACCGGCAGGACGCACATTATTAATAAAGTCGTGCGCATGACCAGAGACGTCCGTCCTCCGAAACCCGGCGANNACTTTCTCAATAATTATGAGTTCATGGATGCGCCTTGGTCCGTCCTCCGAAACCCGGCGAGGTCGTGTTTGGAAAGACGCTTACGGGTGTGGAACTTACACGTGAATCAGTTGCCGAACTGGTAAAAAGCACACTTACCGAGTCAATGGAGAAGGCCAGTCTGGATATTAAAACCGACCTGAACTTCGTGGTACGTTCTACGGGTGTAGTTGCAGGCTTTGATTCCCCTGAAGAGGTCGGTGAATTCATAAAAGCCCTGGCAGATGGGTGTCTGATGGCCGGAGTCCCTCCTAAAAATATGACTCCTCCAATGTCTATCTCAAACATTTCTAAAAAGCTCCAGAGATACAGTAAACTGGAAAAAGTGATCTTTGATGGGGCTGTAGCTGGGGTTGTGCCTCCAATAGGCTCTACTGGTGTTGAAATTGTTGCAAATGAGATGGAAGGAGAGCTTGCAACGGCAGGGATAAAGGAAGCTGCCAAACTGACAGACGTAGATTTCAGGAATCCCTGCATATCAATTGACTTTGGTACTACTCTTGACGGCAGGATAACAAGCCCTGACCAGCCTTATGCAAAGACGATCGGAAACTTCTGCGGATACGCAGGAGCAATTCCTGATTCTATCATTCGGGGTTCGAAGATTGTTGACTCAAAAGTAGGAACTGCTCTGGAAGTTTTTGAAAAGCAGAAACCGCCTTCTTTCATTACTTTGAAGATGAAAGCTAAAGCTATAGAGGATTACGCAAGGCGCATCCACGAACTCATAATTATTGAGAAAGTCCCGTCGGATAGAAAAAGATATGGTAGCGTTCCTGTAAGGCCGGATGCAGCCGAAGAGATAGGTGTAACACTTATAGGTTGTGATGTGGGCGAAAATGGTTCTAACATGGGAAAACTAAGTGCCATAGGCATGGAGATCTGCAAGAGCCACGGATTGCCGATTGTCTATGCCGTTATTGATGAAGTAATGGCTGGGGTCGTTTGCAGGCTCATAGAGGTTGCAAAAAAAGAGGGTCTGATTTTTGAGGACACAACTTTTGGAATTACCGGCAGGGCAGGAATTACAGGAAACAAGCCTAAANNGACGGGCTTGCCAGAGGCGCGGCTGTTATGGCCCGTTGCATGAATTCCCTGGGTTCACCTCAAAACCCGCTTGGTGGCAGGCACGGTGGAAAATGTATTCTTGCGCAACGGATGAAAATGCAGGACAAGTAAAACGGAGATAAAGGCAGGAGTAAAAGCAGAAGTGAATATAGAAATGAGTGGATATTCCTATTCTTTTCCAACAAATCCAGTGCTCATAAGGAATTGTATTAAAAGCTTAAATTAAAAGCAGATAAATAAAGGCAGGATAAATTATCCTCCTGCCCCTCCACCTCCGGCTTTGCCAACATCGAAGGATTGCATTGTTTCTCTTTCTTTCCTGAACCTTTCTTCCAGCTCTTCAGCAGTAAACTCTCTTTCCTCTTTCTTTTCTGTGGGTCTGAGATCTGTATATTCCAGAGTTTCTTCTTTATACCAGAGATCGGTCTTCTCGAGCAGGACCCAAACTTTTTCCTGTTCGTCCTTTTTGATCTCGGTTACGCGACTTATGGTATCGCTATTTACGTATTTGACAGCATCTCCCACTTTAATGGTCTTCTTGTTTCGCCCTACGGCTGTGATTTCTTCAGCATCAGCCACGATTTCACCTCGAGAGCTTCCAGGACACTGGTATTTTGGCCCTGCAAGTCCACTCCATCTTTAATAACTGATTATAGGTTATTCAGGCTCTTTAATAAAGTTTGTGTGGTTTTGCCCGTAAGAGACCTTCCTGTAAGAAACCCTAAAAATTATGAAAGACTTAAGAAGGGTCTACGGTTCAAAAAATAGAAAAAAAATTAATATGTGCTAATTTTTAAGTAACCGGCTACTCTTTTGGCACCGGTTACTTTATTTGTTATTAACTTTTACTGGTTGATTTCGCTCCTGAGTTCTCCCATGAGGGCTACTCTTTCGGCAAATGCATTATGCCTGTGTATGCTTTCCTCATTGATCTGCTTGATAGTTATTACTGCATTGTCCGGGAGGTTCGGGAACTCTTTTACTATATTGTCTGCCATTGTTCTTACGCAGTCTTCCACAAACTTCGGGTTCAGATGTGCAGTTTCCACTACAACTTTTTCGTCTGAGCGTTTGAGGATCTCATAAACGCTTGAACTCATGGAGCGCTCGATTATTTTGATTATGCTTTCCAGAGAGACATCAAAATCGTGAGCTACTTTGATTGAGACTATTCCTATTCCGCGCTGGTTATGAGTAGCCATGGGGACTCTTTCAAGGAATTTTATAATCTTTTCTTCCTCGATTCCAAGATCGGCAAGTTCGTTTGCAGCCTTATCTCTCATTATTTCCTGGGCACAGGGGCACGCAGTCATTCCCACAACTTCGGCTCCGATGAGTTTTTTCACGTCGAAGTAACCTTTATCTCCGTCGCCCCTTACAGCTGAAGCCTCGGCAAAGATGTTAACAACTTCCTGGCACTTCATTCCTGTTGAAGGGGAGGCGCGCCTTATCATATACTCGCTCTTCATCCTGACTTCAGCCTGATTTGCATACTCATGGCGGCCGAGCAGGTTATGCGCAATATCGCTGCATAGCTGTTCTATTTCATACACCGGTGTGCTGAGAACTTTTTCCAGCACCTCGTCTACGGCTTCAAAATTTCTTGAAAGGTTTGCTCCCTTGCGGTCCGAAGGTAGGTCGACAAAGACATCAAAAGTTGAAATCAATACTATTGGACGTTTATCCTTTCTTTTGATTTCAACCAGCTTTTTGACGTTAGTTACCCCTACGCGGGTAAGGTTTATAGCTATGCTTGGTCTGCTTGCCTGGACGTCCGGGAGGTTGAAAGTACAGTGTTCCATATTTAACCAGATCCATGAAAAGATAAATGTGCTTAATTTTAGGATAAATCCTCAATAAATACATAATTTTATTATATGCATTTGGAAAAATATAGTGACCATAAGAAGTAATAGCATGTAAAGTTTGTGCTTTCC
>DUIO01000069.1 GCA_013330315.1 Methanosarcina sp.
GCAATACTCTTCCGGAAAGGCTGAACACAGCAAAACTGCCTTTCCGGAAAAGAAATCTAAATCCAAAAATTCCGGAAAAATAGCAGGTTCCGGGTTTGCTATTTATCCTGGTCCTGTCAGTCAGAACCGGAAAAAAAGACTGCAAGATATTCTTGACCTCAATTCATGTTATAAAAGGGTATCAAACACAAAAAACTCAGGTAAAGATACTTCTAAGGGTCTTTTTTGCCATTTTAAGAGTTAGGGAAAAAGCCGTAAAACTTGAAGTAAAAAGAGGAAATGTTCCGATTCTGCTGAACTCTTCCGGAAAGGAAAGGGGAAGTACCTGGATCTGAGTAAAACAACAGGCAGGATAAAACTGCTACAGACCAGAGATTACAGATCAGAGATAATAGACGGATCCGGATGGATTTCAGTCCGGGACGGGATCCTGTGAAAGGTGGCGGAGCTATGAGATGTATAATAATAGGTGGCTTTCTTGGAAGTGGGAAGACAACAACAATAAGAAAATTTATCGAATACCTTGGAGCACAGGGTAAGAGAACGGCAATTATAGTCAACGAGATAGGAGAAGTGGGGATAGACGGAGATACCATTTCGGAAGGCGGGGTAGAGACCAGAGAACTAACAAGCGGGTGCGTTTGCTGTACTCTGAGAATCAGTATGGAGTATACCCTGAGAAGCCTTATGTCCTCTTACAGTCCGGATACTATTATAATAGAGCCTACAGGGATAGCCTTTCCAAGACAGATCAAAAATAATATACAGAGCATGAATATCCCTGGAATTGCCTTTGCTCCGATTTTAAATCTTGTAGATCCTTCCCTCCTGGGGCAGGATGCAGCAGATCTGCAGAATTTTGTTAAAAACCAGATAGAGGATGCCGAAGTTTTGGGCATCAATAAGGTAGACCTTATAGGGCCTGAAAGACTTCTTGAAACATGTTTAATTCTCCGCAAATTGAACCCAAAGGCAAGAATAGTTCATTTCTCAGCCAGGGAAGGAGAAAATCTGGAAAAACTTTTCAGCCTGGTTGAGAGAAAGAGCCAGAGTAAAACAATCCATAAGACCATAAATTCGGTTAAAATAAGGGACGCGGCTGAAATGAAAAACTCAGTTAAAATGTCTGGAGTTTCAGCTTACTCAACAGAGTTTGAGATCACCTCGCAAGAAATACCGCTTGAAACGGCTGTCTCCGTTTCCGGGCAGATCCTGGACAATATAAGAAATAGAATAATACAACTGAACCCTGAATTCACCGGGCATATCAAGCTTTCCTTTTCACACAAAGAAAATTTCGTGAAGGGAAGCGTGACTTCAGCAGCTGAAAACCCCCAGATTGAAATCCTTAAAAAAGAGGGGAGCTCCAGATCCAGAATAAGGGTGCTTTCTGCAGTAACATCTGTGTCCGGAGAAGAACTTATCAAAGCTGTGGACACAACGGTAAGTAAAGAGCTGGAAGATGGTCAGTTATCATTTAAAAAAATGGAAAAAAACAACCACGGTTACAGGCAGATTGCGGCGAGTCCTTTTAAGCAGAAGAACTTTTGAAGGAAGCATATTTCCGGTTCAGGAAAACTGTGACCGGACATGCAAAGACTTTATATAGGATGAAATTGTCCTCGCTCCTTGGCCAAAGAGGAATCCTCAATAAAGTATAATTTCAACCTCCTGAGTAACCTGCCCCTGGGATGGAAGTAAACAGATAAAAAATATCCAATAAGTTATCATAACAAGAAATTAAAAACAGAGGTTCGATAACTTACCAGGGAAAAGTTCGCCTACTTTTTGAAAAACGGCGAAAAAAAAGGCAAAAAAAAGAATTTGATAGGATTCATGGACAACTAGCATATCGGGACTTTGAAATATTTTCATATATATTAAGAAGAAAATAAAATTCTGGAAAAAAGGGATAATAGTCGCAGGGCATGTTAATAGAACTTGCGCGATTTCAAATAGACGTCCTTATGAATCAGATTTTGCCTTGAGGAAAATTTCGTAAAAAACAAATCCACTTGATAACCTCCATAGCTCAAACAAAAATCCGCATTTATTTAACATTGGAGATAAGATACATCTCTGAAAAAAAGATAATTGCTCGATAAATTTTGACGTCGTTGATTAAATCAACGAGGACAAAAAAACAATTCTTTTTTATAAAATCATCTGCGTGGAAAATTGAGGCCATAATTATAAAATTATAGCTGCTCAAAAATTAGCACAGATGAAGGTATATTCCAGGAAATCCAACTGTCATCTGCAAGTGAATTCCCGAACAGTAAAGGGAGTACACCTTTCATAAGTTAACTGGGAAAAAAAGGCTTGAAGGCATATGAAGGTAGGAATTGAGGGATCCTGAACCTCAGGAAACAATAATATTCTTCATGAGCCTGAAAAAACGGTAATTGGGCCTTTAATTCGACACTATTGAATACCCAGTGCACCACCAAGAGGTTATCTATACCCCCACAATGGAAAGAATTCGATCTGGAGGTTTTCGAATTCGTTTACATTGTTTCAGATAGTATTTCGAAAGAAATACCTGAAAGTTTAGGAAAATTCGACTTGCAGGATCGAAGATCTGAGCAATCTAAGATCTCTTCGTTATCAAATGGAGGTTAAAATATGTTGGATTTTAAACTGGAAGACATCGATGGCATATTAGTACGCTACAACGTCGCCCTCGAAAAGGAAATGACCCCTGACGAAGCAGCAGAAGAGCTTTACCCGAAGGATGAACTCATCTACCCAATTGCAAAAGCAATCTACGAGGGTGAAGAAGACGATGTTGTTGACGCCCTTAAAGCCGCAATCGACGCAGGCAAGAAGCCAATCGATCTTATCAACGATGCCCTGATGGTAGGTATGGGAGTTGTATCCCAGCTCTACGACGAAGGTATCATTTTCCTCCCCAATGTTATGATGTCTGCTGATGCCATGCTGAATGGTATTGAATACTGCAAGACCCAGACCACCGAAGTACCTGAGCCAAAGGGCAAGGTAGTCTGCCATGTTGCAGAGGGTGATGTGCATGACATCGGAAAGAACATTGTTGCTGCCCTCCTGAGAGCAGCCGGCTATGATGTAACTGACCTGGGCAGAGATGTCCCTGTTGATGAAGTCATTGCAGCTGTTGAGAAAGAGAAACCAATGATGCTTACAGGCACTGCTCTCATGACAACCACCATGTATGCATTCAAGGAAATCAACGACAAACTCCTTGAAAAGGGAGTAAAACTGCCCTTCGCATGCGGTGGCGGTGCTGTGAACCAGGACTTCGTTGCACAGTATGACCTCGGAGTTTATGGTGAAGAAGCTTCAGATGCTGTAAAGATTGCCGATGCAATCGTTGCCAGCGGAGACGACATTGAGAAATTAAGAGAGGAATTCCACAAGCACTAATCGGAGGGAGCAAAATGGTAAAGAAATACACTTCAATGGCTTACGCTAAGGCAGACGACATGCTTTTCGGGAACTCAAAATTCCCAGTAAAGGCAGGACTTGGCCTCGAGATCGGTGCAGGATACACCACCCCTGAACTGAACTATGCCCCAAGACCTCAGGCAGGCAAGTCTAAAGAAAAACTTGTTAAGGAATACGAAAGGATTACAACCGACGCAATGGCAAGAATGGTCCAGATCGGTGCACCCTCCATCGTACTCGAAACCGAACACGTTGAACAGATGTCCAACAACCCCGACTGGGGAGGCGCTGTTGCACACGCCCAGAAGACCATCATGGAAGAATACCACGATGAATACGGCATAAAGTGCGCACTCCGCCACACAATCGGTGACATCCGTGAAGACCGTGACTACCTCCAGCTCAGAGGAGACAAGTACAGCACCTTTATGGAAGCCTTTGAACAGTGCGCTCAGAACGGTGCAGACCTGCTTTCCGTTGAATCAATGGGTGGTAAGGAAGTCTTCGACTACTCTATCCTCAGGAACGACACTGCCGGTATCCTCTTCGGCATCGGTGTCCTCGGCAGCATGGACATGGAAATGATCTGGTCCGACATCGCAGACATCGCAAAGAAAAACGGCGTCGTTGCAGCCGGTGACACAGACTGTGCCCAGGCAAACACTGCAATGTTCATTGCAGGTGGCCTCCTTGACAAGAACCTCGCACACACCATTGCAATTGTCGCAAGAGCAATCTCTGCAGCAAGGTCTCTCTGTGCATATGAAGCAGGCGCAACCGGCCCTGGAAAGGACTGCGGATACGAAAA
>DUIO01000294.1 GCA_013330315.1 Methanosarcina sp.
ATGGAGGTTCTTGACAAAACTCCTTACCAGATAAGCGGAGGAGAACACGTCAGAGCTTTTATTGCCCTGAGCCTTGCAACCTCACCGGAATACCTGCTGCTTGATGAGCCTTTTGGAGACCTTGACCCCGTAACCCTGAGAGACGTGACAAACTCATTGAAAAGAATTAATGAGCGCTTCGGCACGACCATTGTACTTGTGAGTCACCATATGGACTTTGTGAGGGAAGTTGCCCATAGGGCTGTACTGATAGAAAACGGAACTCTTATAATGGACGGAAAACCTGCTCAAGTCTGCCAGGAACTGATTAACAGGAGCAATGCTCCTTACATGGAACACAGCCTGGAAGACCTGGTTGAAGGCAACCTCGAAAGCCAATAATTTTGAAAGTCGGTGGTTTGAAAACCAGTAATTTGAAAACCGGTAATTTAAAAGTAAGTAATTAACCTGAGAAAATATGCTTAAATTACTATTTAAGAATCTTTTCAGGTTATTTTTTCCATTTTTTTGAGTTTTATTTCGAGAATTTAGATGTTGCCAGTTTTAACCGGAATTCCGATTTTATTCTAAAAATCAGGACAGTAAAAATAGTAATAAAAATAAAAAAAGATTAAATTTTATTTATTCGTTCTGACACTCTTTTATAAGCCGGTCCCATTCTTCATTTCCGAATTTTATATAAAGGCTCGGAGGCACAATTGGTTTTTCAAGGTCTTTAATCGTCTTCTCTGAAAGTGCCTGGTTTTCAACAATCTCTTTTCCGGCGGATCTGAGCAGCTTTTTGTATTTTCCTATAAGAGGTTTTAGCATAATGTTCTTTTGGCCCCTGAAAACTTCCCCTTCTCCCCTGTAGATTTCTGCGATTAATTCGGTATGAAAAGTTCTTGCAAGGCGCCTGAAAAATGGGCGTTCTACTTCGAAATTAGTCTGTCCGGGAAGCCCGGCATTCGAAATTACGACGAATTTAGGGTATTTCTCATAACGTTTGGCATGCCTGTATTCTCCCGTTTCATCTTCTTCAAATTGAGGCAAAAGAACAGGAGCAAGCCTCTCGATAAAGTTTTTCATTTTAGAAGGAATGTTGTCAAAGTATACAGGGCATGCAAAGACGACAATATCAGAAGCCATAAACCTGGGAAGCAATTCATCCATGTCATCGCGAATAGTACACCTTCCAGGTGTTTTGATCCAGCACTCAAATTTTCCTCTGCAGCTCTTTATATCCTTCTCAGCAAGGATTATATTTTCGGTTTCTGCTCCGGCTTCTTCAGCTCCTTTTAAAAACTCTTCAACCATGAGAATGGTATTTCCTTCCCTGCCTTTGTGGCTCCCGCTGAATACTGTTATTTTCATATAATAACCCCCTGTTGCCACATGAAATCAAAAATGGTGAGAGCGTTCTTCTGGGACATGCAGATTCAAAAGCCCCTGACAATGCCTGCAAAGAGAGCTCTCTTCAAAGATAATTTCCATTCACCTATTATTTCCGTTTTTGTCTTCATTAATATTCTGTCGAAACTTTTTTCCTGCACACCAGGCTTTGCCGAGATGCCCGCCAATTCCCCAGTAATTATTGTCATACATTGAAAAAACAATAGGCTCAATTTGTTTTATATCAGGAGCCCCATTACATAGATACTTTTCTTCTGCATAGCTTTCCACAACCTCACCGATGAAAACTTCGCTGGCTCCGCCAAAGTCAAGGATGTCTACCAGCCTGCACTCAAGGTTTACGGGACACTCCCGTATCATTGGAGCTTTTTCGAGTTTTCCGTAAAAAGTCCCGAAAATGCCGGATTTATCCTCCTTTTTTCCGGAAACTATGCCGCAGTAATCAGTGGCTTCAAGCAGGTGCCTGGAAGGAATATTCACACTGAAACATCCATTCTCCCTGATTCCTTCATTTGTATAATGCATTCTTCCCAGAGTGACCGAAACCATAGGAGGACCTGCCTGAACGATTCCGCAAAATGCGACTGTAAGATAATTTGGCTTTCCATTTACATTCGCTCCCACCAGGACAGTAGGCATTGGATAAAGAAAACTCCTGGCTCCTATAGCTTTTTTCTCTCCGNNTTTATAAGTATTCTCAGATCTGTAATTAGCATTCCGGTTTTATTGGGATACGGATAAAATGCAACTTGCGTTATCATGCAGTCTTCCCGTACATAAATTCGTGAAAGCCAATCATGGTGCAGGTTGAGATGGTTTGGCTAAACATGAAAGAACAATCGTTACTTACTTTCAGTATAGGACTTCGGACAAAAACTGATTATTGGAGAAATTGAGGTTTTTTAAAGGTTGTCCAGAATCCAGATTTCTTAAGTCTGTCCCCAAACTTTACGACAAGAAGGCAGAAAGCCTTTTTTGACTCACAAGAAATGATACTTTCAGAAAATTCTTTACTAGCCTACACTCCAAAAATCCAATCAATATTAATTTATCGTTATTAACCTGCCAGTATTAACTCGGAATTCACCTCCCGGTATATATCAGACAATCAGAAGAGGAAATAGAAAATTCCTCTCAAGACTCGGTTATAGTAAATATAAAAAAACGATTCGACTTTAAAAACATTGTAAATTAGCATATTTCTTATATATGCTGATGTAATATGATAGAAAATATAGAATATGTTAAACGCTAAAAGTTAAAAAGAAATCAAAATAAAATAAAAATATAGTTAGAAAGTTTAAGAAGATCCCCAGAAACCTTAGATTGAATTCAGAGTGCTGGAAATTACTGAATTATACTTTCTCAGCCTCTGCTTCACATCCCAATCAATCCCAAACCGTGCGCTAAAAATGCGCGTATTGTAAACACATGGGGGAGAAGATTCTGATAAAAGATATTGATAAAAACCCCGAACTTTTTTCAAGCATCCCACAGAGCTCCCAGCTCTCTGCCGTATACAGCAATATTGAAGAACTGACAGAACTACTTGTTGCCTATTTTAAGCAGGGGATTGAAAGGGGAGAGCACTGTCTCTGGATTGTCCCTGACTCCCTGGCAGCCGAAAGAGCCAAGAGCGAACTTGAGAATAAAGGAGTGGAAATCGGAAAATATATTTCTTCGTCTCAGTTAGAGATTGTATCGGCCAGCACACTTTCGGAAAGCGTTTCTCTGTTTGAATCAGCGTTAAAAGAGCTTATGAAGGGGAGGGGAGGAAAAGTCTTATCCGAAGGATATTCCGGATTTAGAGTAACCCTTGATTTTAGTGGAGCTGAGAGTTCCTTCAAATCTTTCCTTGAGAGGATTGAAAAGAGTATTGAAGAAATTGATCAGGATAGCAGGAGAACTCTAACGTTTCTCTGTACTTTCCCGCTTGAAGAGTTATCAAGCAGTAATCTTATCGAGCTGGTTGAAGAGAAGGGGGTTCTCGTTAAAAGAAAAGATAAATGGGAATACCTGGTAAACACATGCAATGTAAATGGGCAAAAAGAACTTGAAACGACTCTCCTTAAAGCTAAAAAAGATGCTGAAGCTACAAACAGGGCAAAGAACAGCTTTATAATGAACATGAGCCATGAGCTTCGAACTCCTCTCAATTCAGTAATAGGCTTTTCTGACCTGCTGCTGGAAGGGGCTTTCGGACCACTGAACACGAAACAATCAAAATACGTCAATAACATACTTATAAGTGGGAAAAATCTTCTTGAAATTATTAACAACCTGCTCGACATCTCAAGGCTTGAAGCAGGTGAAAAGACCCTCAAATATGAAGACGTGGATGTTGCAAGCCTCATAGGTGAGGTAAGGATGAGCCTCCTGTCTTCTGCTTCGGCCAAGAAAATTAACGTAGAGCTGAAGGTCGACCCTGCTGTAGGAAATATCAGGGCTGATATTACAAAGCTCAGGCAGATCCTTTACAACCTGGTCAGTAATGCTATAAAATTTACTCCAGCAAGAGGAAAGATTATTATCAGTGCCAGTAAGAAAGAAGAAGTCCTTGAAGTAAAGGTTAAGGATAACGGAATTGGGCTCTCAGAGGAAAGCCATGAAAAAATATTTATGCCCTTTACACAGGCAGATTCCTCTGCAGCCAGAGGTTACGGCGGAGCTGGTCTTGGATTATATATCGTAAAAAATTTTGTAGATCTTCACGGCGGTAATATCCGGGTTGATTCAGAAGTAGGAAAAGGAAGCACATTCACCTTTACCATCCCTGGACAATAGGAAAATATCCCTCTTCCGGAAAATAAACAGAAAAAAGCTAGCCCATTACCTAAAGGGAAAAAACAAAAAACAACTGACTCTACATCTAAACCTGTAAATGAACCGGAAAATTGAAAACTGGAAAACAGACATTTAAGGCATTTAGAGAACATTTAGAGAATATTAAAGTTCCATTAAGATTAAAAGCTGCAAAACTACACAGAAAGCCTGGTTCAGTGAGATTTACCTTTACACAGGTTATCGAAACTGTCCCAGGAATATACTGAATTTTAGCATAGAATGGATTTTATTTAGAGGATCCATAAAGGATAAATTGTAAAGGTAACGGGCATCCTGTGCTTATGCTCTTACCTTAAAAGGTTCAGAAAGGATATTTAATCTCTTTTGTTCATATTATAGGTTTGTTCATATTATAGGTTTGTTCATAATTATAGTTTTGTTCATATCCTGGCATTGTTAGTATCCTGACAGATTCGATTTTTAAACATAACTTCGATTCAACAGAGTATTTATGTGTTTTACTGCCTCTGTGTCTTACCGCCTCTTTTTCCTGTAAATCAATATACCAATAGCAGCAAGGGCAGCAAGCAGAACCCCAGCTATGATCAGACTTGAACTACTTCTGTTATTTTCTTCAACCTGCCGGATTTGAAGATCACTTACCTGATTTTCGTGTTTATTTATGCCGTTGCTATAGCTTGCGGATAGGCTGAGGTTTATCGGTTCTGAGCCTTCTTTTTTATCCAGGTCCGCTACAGCATCAAATTTTATTGTGAAAAGTTCGTCGGGGTCCATGGGGCCGATGAAGTATTCTGCAGGATAAAACTTTACGCCTTCTGCTTCAGGTTTTATGCTAACGGAATTGAGGACATTCGGGTGAGTATTTGCTACATCAAACTCTAAGGCAGCTTCGCCGTTTATAAGTGTGAGTGGCTTTGAAGGGATTACCTTTACATTCGAAGAGTCAACTTCAATCGGGATATTCTTCCGACTATTATAATCAAAAGAGTTACCTTCAATTGCAAGTTCAAGGTTATGAGTTCCTTCAGTTGCATCTTCAGTTATCATCACATTAAATGTCAGTTTGATGCTGTCTCCAGGGCCCAGAAGCCCCATTTCTCCATATGGAGCACCGAGGATAATTATACCATCGGATAGAGGTCTCAGGGCTGCAGCCTGGATTCTGGCATTGGTGTCATAATCTTTTCCATCAATGCTAACAGTAGGGGCTGTTGCGGTATTGCTGAGGTTTACAGTAATAGTACCTCTGTCTCCGGGCATGAAGGCTTGAGGATTGGAAACGACATTTTTGAGTTCCAGAGTACCTTTGCTGTCAAAAGTTTCAGTACCGATCCTTATATCAAAAGATTTCTCACTCCAGGGGCTTTTCTGGTCGATTCTTGTGCGAATGTCAATTGATCGGACTCCTTTTTTAGCATTCTTATCCACGAAAAGGTGGAATTCTTTTGATGCAAATTTGCCTGGAGCAAGAGCTCCGACGTTCTGTACCGCATTTGCCTGAGAATCAATGGAAAAAGGATATTCGGGGACTATTTCAATATCGACATTTTCTGCACGGTCTCTGCCTATATTTTCTATCTGGATTGACAGGTCCAGGTATTCTCCTATTTTCGCAGGATATGGGTTCGTTTCAACAATTGTAACCTTCAGACTTGCGCTGGCAGTAGCGGCAGAAGCAGGTACTGCAAAAATAGATGAAACTAAAAGCAGAAAAATAACAGCAAAGGTAATCGGGGTTTTCAGTCTTCTCATTTTAACTTGTCCTGATTTATTCTAGGTTATTCCGAATTTCTCTGGACTATTCCGTCTTTTACGAGTATTACCCTGTCAGCATACTTTGCAATTTCAGGATCATGAGTGATCATTACTATAGTCCTGCCTTCTCTGTTAAGCCGGGTAAACATATCAAGGATTTCACACCCGGTTTTAGAGTCCAGATTTCCTGTAGGCTCATCGGCAAGAAGGATTGCCGGGTCATTGATAAGGGCTCTGGCAATGGCTACCCTTTGCGACTGTCCTCCGGAAAGTTCACCGGGTTTATGGTGCATGCGGTCCGCAAGCCCGACCATATCAAGAAGTTCTTTTGCCCTTTTGCGCGTATCCACACCTTCTCGTGAGTTAGCATAGGTGGGCAACTCAACATTCTCAAGGGCTGTGAGCCTCGGGATTAGATTGAACGTCT
>DUIO01000211.1 GCA_013330315.1 Methanosarcina sp.
TCGAGTAGATAGGGAATAGTAATTTTCCTTTTCTTATAATTTAATATACAAATCCGGTTTTTACTGATAAGGATTCTTTTCGCATAATAATGATTGAACAAATTTATTCGTTGCTGGCTCTTAGAAGAATGAATTTAAAAACTCAATTGTTTAATTTGAAAGTTCACTTTATATTAATCAGGAGCATTGAAGTTTCAAGCAATTAATTTACCTGACCGGATAAAATAAAACATAGAAGAAAAATTTGTAAAAAATTTGGGGGTTTAGCTTCTGGACTATACACTAAGGGTAGGAGGAGAAGCCGGGCAGGGGCTGCAAACAATAGGAGGAGCCCTTGCAAAAATCTTTTCCAGAAAAGGGTACTATGTATTTACGCACCAGGACTATATGTCAAGAATACGCGGCGGGCATAACTTTTATCAGGTTCGTTTTTCTGACCGGGAAGTAATGGCTTCAAAGGAGATCGTAGATATTCTTCTCGCTCTCGATTTGAATACGATAGAAATCCATAAAAATAGTGTTAAAGAAGAAGGATTTATTCTCTACGATTCCGAGAGCATGAAAAAGAAATTTGAAGGTTCTCAGTTTATAGATATCCCCTTCAGGAAAATAGCGCTTGACATCGGAAAGAACAGCGTTATGGCAAATACCGTAGCAACAGGCGCAGTTCTTGGGCTGCTTGACCTTGGGCTTGATGCCCTAAACGATATTTTGAGGATGACTTTCAAAGGAAAAGGGGAAGAAATAATTGAGAAAAACATAGCCTGTGCTGAAGCGGGTTATAATTATGCACACACTAATTGCCCACGCTGCGAGGCTTTCGGAATTCCTGAACCGCAAGCCAGAAAACTCCTGCTCATAGACGGGGTCCAGGCAATAGGGATGGGAGCTCTTGTATCAGGTTGCAGGTTCTATTCTGCATACCCCATGTCCCCTTCAACCGGAATTCTGAATTATGTAGCTTCAAGGGCAGAAGAATACGGGCTGGTAGTCGAGCAGGCTGAAGATGAGATATCAGCAATTAACATGGCACTGGGAGCCTCTTTTACAGGTGTCAGGTCCATGACCGGCACATCGGGAGGGGGGTTTTCCCTTATGGTAGAGGGTCTTTCTCTTGCAGGAATGACTGAGACGCCGATTGTGATTGCCGAAATGCAGCGTCCGGGACCTGCTACGGGCCTGCCTACGCGTACCGAGCAGGGAGACCTGCTTTTTGTCCTTCACGCAGGGCATGGAGAATTCCCCAGAGTAATATTTGAGCCCGGGACTCCGGAGCAGGCATTTTACCTCACCAATAAAGCCTTTGAACTTGCAGAGAAATACCAGGTTCCCGTTTTTATTCAGTCTGACCAGTATCTTGGGGAATCCGAATGGACCTTCGAAAACTTTGATCTGGGGCGCCTTGTATATAATGACTACCGGCTAAGGGAAAAAGATCTGGAAGAGGCAGAGGAATATAAGCGGTACAGATATACGGATACAGGAGTCTCTCCTCTTGCCGTTCCCGGAGAAGCGGGAAAGCATCTTGTTGTGGCGGACAGTGATGAACATGATGAAGAAGGGCATATTATAGAAGACTCCGAAACACGCATAAAAATGATCCAGAAAAGGCTGCTGAAAAAACTGCCATTGACAAAAAAAGAAATCGAAGCTCCGTTGATATATGGAGATTCGTCTCCAGAAATAATGCTAATAGGGCACGGCTCGACTTACGGCGTGATAAAAGAGATAGTGGATATCTATTCAAAGGACAAAAAAATCTCAATGATGCATTTTAGCCAGATCTACCCTCTTCCCGAACCTGAAGGGTTGGATTACATAGAATTACTTAAAAATACCAATCTTGTCATTTCCATTGAAAATAACACTACAGGACAGTTTGCAAAACTAGTGCGAGCCGAAACAGGATTCGAATTTACCAATCAGATCCTGAAGTACGATGGAAGACCTTTTACCGTTGAAAACCTGAAGGAGGAAGTAGATGCCTACCTCTGAAGAATACGAAGGCCAGGTCCCTGCCTGGTGTCCCGGGTGCGGAAATTTCCAGATTCTCTCAACTATCAAACAGGCCCTTGTAGAGCTTGATATCGAGCCCTGGGAAGTCCTTGTAGTTTCGGGAATAGGGCAGGCTGGAAAATTGCCTCATTACATAAAATGCCATACCTTCAATGGGCTGCATGGAAGGACTCTTCCGGTTGCTACTGCTGCAAAGCTTGCAAACCATGCAATGCATGTGATTGCAGTTGCAGGGGATGGAGACTGTTATGCAGAAGGAGGAAACCATTTCCTTCATACAATTCGCAGGAACCCTAATATCAGTCTATTCGTGCATAACAACCAGATTTACGGACTGACTAAAGGGCAGGCGTCCCCGACATCTNNTGGAGGTCTATTCGTGCACAATAACCAAGTTTACGGGCTGACCAAAGGCCAGGCATCTCCAACAACAGCTACAGGAACACGTACGCCGGCTCAGCCTTTTGGGTACCTTGCACACCCGTTTAACCCTCTTTCTCTGGCTATCTCTCAAAATTGCAGCTTCGTTGCAAGGGGTTTTGCAGGAGACCAGGAGCACCTGAAAGAGCTTATGAAAGCTGCAATAACACATAGAGGCTTTTCTCTGCTTGATATTTTGCAACCCTGCGTTACATTTAATAAAGTAAATACTTTCAAATGGTACCACGAGAGGGTTTACAAACTTGAGGAGAGTTATGACCCTTACGACCAGGTAAAAGCATTCGAAAAAGCCCTTGAATGGGGGGATAAAATTCCTAATGGGATATTTTACAAAAGCGATAAAGAAACTCTCGAAGAAATGGTACCAACAATCCATGAAACACCCCTTGTGAAGAAACAATTCTCACTTGAGGATATTAAACATGAAATTGAGAAGTTTTACTAAAAATTTCTCAATTTATTAATTGAAGATCTGTTAAATTGAATACCCGTTAAATTGGATGCCTGTTAAATTAGGTATCTGTTCAATTGGACATCTTTTAAAAGATCTTTGATCGGAGATCTGTTAAATTAGATAGCCATTTGATTTTGGATCTACTAAACCGTAGATATACTTTTTTATATATTTTTTATTATGAAGTAAACACTTGCTTATATTCATGCATTAGACACTTATTTTTATTTATGAAATAGATATTCACTGTTTGAATTTTACTATTCGAATATTATTATTTGAACAACATTAATCAAACAATTTTCAGAATACTGATTTTTTCTCAGAATTTCCTGTCTGAAGATTTTCGTGTCATTAATAACCTTATAAAATTAAATAATCACTAATATAAAAACTTTATAATTTTTTGGCAAAAGTTAATAAATTAGTAAGGAGTAGTATCTGTTGTAAAATTATCCGTATGTATATAGGAGGTCAGTTAATCTGGACCATAAGTATCAGCTCCTGCACGGTATCTCCTATAGCAAAATAAATTAAAATATCAGGCGCTGAAAAATGGAGCCTTTTGACTTTTCTATATACTTTCATTCAAACCTGAATAATGGAGTGAGAGCAGAATGAAAGGGATTTTTAGCATCTTTAGAAAAGACGAGAAAGCCTTTACAGGGCTAGAATCCGCAATTGTGCTGACCGCTTTCGTAGTGGTTGCAGCAGTTTTCTCTTATGTAGTTCTCGGAGCTGGATTTACGACCTCCGACACCGCCAAGAAAACCATTGATGAAGGCGTCAGACAAACTACTTCTTCCATTGAGCTTGCTGGGGATGTGATTGCAAAAGGAACTTCTGGCAGTACCGTAAACACCATAATTGTCACTCTTCAACTTACAGCAGGTCAGTCCCCGGTGGATATCGGAGCTGACAGTGATGCGGGAATGATGGTCGTATCTTATTCCGACAGTGAAACTTACGTACCGCAAACAACATGGTCTCAGACTTTCATAGGAAACAATGATGGAGACGACGTACTGGAACAGCACGAAAAAGTGGAAATAACAATTACTGTCCCTGACGATGCGATGCTAAAAAACACAACAGCAGGTAATGTTGTTAACAG
>DUIO01000210.1 GCA_013330315.1 Methanosarcina sp.
TTACGGAAATTTTCTTCGGTTTTCCTGAACCGAATAATTTACCGGCTCCCTTAAGGTTTCCGATAAATCCGGTTTTTCCGTCATTCTTTCCTTCTTTCAGGGAATCTTTTTCCTTATTTTTTTTCTGATCTGTATCTTTTTGATTTTGTCCGCCTTTTTCTTCTGATTTTCCGGGTTTTTCCTTCAAATTCTCTTTTACATCACAGGTCTTTTCAAGAGCCTTTACGAGAAGTTTCTTTTTTTCCTCAGGGTCATTTGTATTAATTTCCTGGTCATGTATCACGTCAATGAGTAATTTTTCCACTTCCTCAAGCATGCTGTCCAGTTTTTGGAACAGGCAGGGCTCTATGGGAATGTAGTAATTCCTTACGTCTTCCTTATCCGGGTATATATGAACAGCAAGCCCTTTTCCGGCAGGATAAATCAGATTGGGGCGTTTAATGCTTTTCATGGACCTGGAAATTCTCGGGTAGAACTCCGGAAATCCTATTTCTTCCGCTGGAAGCCTGCAGATATAATCAAGGATATGGTGATTTTCTTCCCTGCCAACGAACTCCTGCATTTCCGGAGAAAGGATTGCATATACCTCTTTTCTGGAACGCCCCCCATTCTCCGGTGCAGGCAACGGGTTAAAAGGCAGAGCTTCCATCTAGATTCCTCATTCGGGTTTTTCTTTCCGGGAACCATCTCTCCGGACGCTTTTTTCATTTTTTCAGGCTTTAATCTTTGAAACAGGAATTATTTTCAGCCCGAATTCGCTGTCCACATCAAAGCTAAGCAGATTTCCCGTAGTTTTCCTGGCACCCCTCAGTTTCTGGATTTCCATAGTTTTTACCCATTGGTCGCCAATCTGCTCTATCCTGAGTTCAAGACAGGCGCTGCAAACTGACCTCAGTCTGTAAAGCACTGCCTGTGAAAAGGCATATCCATGAACGCTTATAAGAATAGTCTTTCCTCTATCGCACAACTTTACGCATTCGGTAAAAAAGCTTAATATCGCGTTTTCAGAAGCGTTTACTGCAAAGATAGTCAGGGAATCTATAAGGATCAGTTCCTCTTTACACTTTTTTATGCATTCGAAAAGTACCTGCAGCAGGCTCTCACTCAAATGGGATCTTTTTTCAATATAGCTTGCATTAATTTCGAATATTTTTGCTCTTCCTATTATGAAGTAATCCGAGATCCCGTGTTTCAGTCTCTCCGCCTGGATCAGGAATTCTTTGGATGTTTTTTCCGTTGTCAGAGCAAGTACCCTTTTATCCTGATTCAGAGCTCCCCACATCATTTGTTGCAGAAAAACAGACTTTCCACTATCGTTTCCTCCTTCAAGTAGACAGAGCGAACCTGCAGGGATGCCTCCTTCCAGCTTCCTGTCTATTTCCAGATTTCCGGAGGATATAAACTCGAGTAGTGACTTTTCTTCCTGTTTCAGGTCATTGAATACCTCTTCATAAAACGATTCTTTTTCTAATAGTATTCTCTCGCCCTTATTTCCTTCCATTTCTCTCTCCGCCATTTTCGGGACCCCCAGAATCCCTTAATCTCCTATTAGCCGGGTTTATCGGGATATTCTCCAATTACCGGATTTATTCTCGAAAGATTGTTTACTGAAATGCTACTGAAATTATTGAAACTGAAAGGTTAGCCTTGAAACCGAAAGCTTATCCCATGAAATACCGCGAGGTTTTCACCCCATTTGGAGCAGCTATAAGAATCCAGTTTACGCTGGAGTTCCCCAGCGAGTCTGAAGCATCCATTCGTACCTGCAGTTCCATTCCTTCTCCCGGATCAAGGACTCCCGGATTTATCAGATCGGGTACAATACTTTTTTTTGTCCACATATTTTCAGAAGGGGTTTTACCTTCCTTATAAGGAATCCAGACAGTTTTCATAACTCCGGATTCATTTTGATAAGTAATTATTACGTCCATATGAATGAAATCCTCTATTTTTGTTGATCCTGTGTTCTGCAGGGACACAAGAACATCTATTTTATCAGTAGTGACTCCTGTAACCTTTAATTCCGTTTTTAGTACCTCGTTTTTGTTTTCCTGCATCTCGACAATTGAATTGGTGAGCCCTTCTGCCATGTAGAACCCCCCTTTTGAGCAGATATAAGATGCCAGGAGGATGGTTGCAACCGAGACCATTGCTGCAATTATTGACCCGAACCCCATTATGACACCGTGAAATAGGCCTCTTCAGAAACCCCATTGTATGTACTGAATTTGATGAAATATTTCTCTCCGCTAACAGGTGAATTTTCAGGTTTTATTTTTATACGCAGGGTCTCGCCTTTATCCCAGTCCCCGTCCTTATTCTGTTCAATCAGGTAGCTCCACCCGGGGGTAAGATTCCCATCTTCACTATAGGGGATGCGTTCAAAGTTTCCCTCTTCTCCGAAAAAGAGGTCGGATTCGGGAATCATGCCTGAAGATATTCTCCTGCATCCCACGTTTTTTACCCATACATGGATCTCAGCGCCTTCAGCCCCTGTTGTTTCATGCAGAATTTCTATATCTGTCATAATNNTATACAGCTGAAACAAAGGCAAATGCACAGATAACGGATGCTATTGTCAGAATTGCAGAGCTTATCGATTCCCCACTCAATTTTCGACCCCCGCTTTGCTTTCCGGGTTTTACTTTCCTGCTTTTCAGGACCGGAAAATTAATGCTTTCATTTAAACTGTTAACCGGATCTGTTAAATTAGTAATATCGATTAATTTCCGGATAATACCGAATTTAAATGGTACTGTCAATAAAGATTATGTTGGTTTCGTGATTAATGCAAGTAGTAACTGTTGCTGTAAGGCAATGCCGGTTTTAACGGTACCGGAATACAAATTGTTTAATATAGTTACTTAACTGAAGTTGCATAATATATGTTTATATTATGTTAGTTAATACAAATCATGACTGATCAGTTAACGTTTAACTTCGTATCTCTTTTTCCTGATTTTTTTCTCGACTCTCAAACTCAGTTGATAATGAGCTCAGTTAAAAACTAACCCTGTTTTCTTTTCTTTTTCTTTTTCTTTCCAGCCTGAAGGAGTTTCATAAAGCGGTTGAATACTCCTTCTGTAGTCTTCCGGATTTAAGATAACACTCAACTGTGAAAGCACAGTANNGCTAACCTGCTCTTCTTCTACAGGCTCCTCAATTGAAAGGTTCGAAATACTTTCAATGATTCTTTTTGTTTCTTCAGGCAGCTGCCCGGTAATGGTGTAAAGGTCCAGAAGTTCTTCGAGGTTACGGTGTCCTATTGTTTTGACTGCGTAGTCCACCCACCTCATAAGCTCGACAAGCATGAATGTATCAATTTTTCGGAAACTTTCAGTTTCAGATCCGTGTATATCCTGTTTCTGAGCATTCAGCATGGAATTTTCCCGGTCTGCTGCAAGTTTCACAGAATCTTCATTATTTTTTATAATTTTGCTTCCTGTTTCCGAAAATTCCGCAGCAGGATTGAACATTTTCTCTCCGTTTGAAGTTATAGATGGCTGGTTATCTGCATTTTCGTTTTTTTCCGGTACTGAGTTCTTTAATGCTTCAGAGTAAGGAATACTGCAGAAGGGATTTTCATTTTTATTTGCAAGGTCTCTTATATCTACTAGTAGCTCTTTTATCTCCCCTTTTATGATCTTGAGTTCTGTTTCTATTTCATTTACTCTTTTATCCAGTTCCATACCGACCACCTGAAAACGAAAAAATTTGTTTTCGTTTCCACAATAGCAAAAGAGGGGGAAGCATCCCCTGACATCCAAGGGTTACTTCAGATTCATTACAGTGTCTATCTGTGCAGGCGTAACCCTGGTGACAGGCACAATTGTACCGATCTTCGGTTTTATCTCAAGCCTGAATTCTCTGTTAACAACATTACCTGCTGT
>DUIO01000232.1 GCA_013330315.1 Methanosarcina sp.
AACGCACGAACTCCTACAAGACCAGACTCTGAATCTGGCGCCTTTGACCTGGCTGGGCAACTCTCGCATGATGTGATTTATGTTCAGCAGCACATAGTAGTGCTCTTTGTTTTTATACTTTTTCCTTGAATGACCTTTCGGGAGGCGAAAAAACCCTTTAACCTGAGAAATATATTTATTTTTTTGGTGTTTCCTTATTAATAATAGGGGAAATTGATGAAATTTTTATTTCATCAATTTAAGGATAAGGGCTTTCTGGGCGTGCAGGCGGTTTTCTGCTTGTTCGAAGATTACGGAGTTTTTGCCGTCCATAACTTCATCCGTAATTTCAAGGCCTCTTCTGGCTGGGAGGCAGTGCATAACTATTACGTCAGGCTTTGCGACTCCGAGGAGTTTGGCGTTGACCTGGAAGGAACCAAAGTCTTTCAGGCGCTTTTCCTGTTCGGCTTCGTCGCCCATGGAGACCCAGACGTCAGTATATATTACATCTGCGTCTTTTGCAGCAACCATGGGATCGTCCGTTATTGTGAACTTGCCTCCGAGGGCTTTTGCCTGTTCAAGGAATTCGGCTTTGGGCTCGTAGCCTTTGGGGCAGGCAATGATGAATTCCATTCCCATGATTGCAGAGCCGAGAAGGGCGGAATTGCAGACATTGTTTCCGTCGCCTATCCAGGCGAATTTCAGGCCTTCAAATCTGTTTTTGTTTTCCATGATGGTCATGAAATCGCCGAGGATCTGGCAGGGGTGCTCCCGGTCAGAGAGGGCGTTGATCACGGGTATGGTTGAGTATTCGGCAAGCTTTTTCACGGTTTCGTGGCTCATGACCCTTGCCATTAAGCCGTGCAGGTAACCGGAAAGAGTTCTGGCTGTATCTTCAATGGTCTCGCCTCTGCCGACCTGGATATCCCTGGAGTTCAGGTAAAGGGCGTGGCCTCCGAAGTCTGTCATTGCAACTTCGAAGGATACTCTTGTCCTTGTGGAGGATTTTTCGAAAATCATTCCAAGGCTTTTGTGCTTCAGGTATTCGGTAGGTTCTCCTGCCTTACGTTTTTTCTTCAGGTCAGTGGCCGATTCAAGGAGTTCGTATATCTCCTCCCTGGACAGGTCAGTTATAGAAAGTACATCTCTCTTCATCGTCTCAAACCCCGACTTCTTCTGGCTGAATTTAAACTTCTGGCTGAATTTAACTTTATATTTACTGCATAGTACTTATTTACATACATTTAAATGCGAAAGTGGATTAAATGCGGAAGTACTGTACGGCTTTTCAATAATCAGCCTCTTAGTTCTTTCATGTGGTCAATCCTCTTCTGGATAAGGCTGGCAGTGCCAATGTCTTTCCTGAAGAAGAGTTTACCCTGAATATTTTCAAGAGCATTCTGGGCGATCTTCTCCGCAGCTTCTATTGTTTCTGCACACCCAACTACAGCAACGGCTCGGGAAGTTGTGGTGTAAATTTTTCCTTCTTTTTCATACACGCTTGCATAGTAAACCGAAGCTTCTCCTATATCTCCAACTACTACTTCGCTGTCTTTTTCAGGATTGTCCGGGTAGCCTGCCGGGACTGCGTATTTGCAAACCGTCGCTTTTCTGCTAAATTTCACAGGCAGGTCTCCGAGGGGACCTTTTGCTACGGCAGACATGATTTCTACAAAATCAGTCTCTATAAGGGGAATAACGTTCATGGCTTCAGGGTCCCCGAACCTGGCATTAAACTCCACGACTTTGGGGCCTTTAGCTGTAAGGATAAACTGCCCGTAGAGAATGCCCTGGTATCCGGTTCCGGTTTCCTCGTGCAGGGCTGTTACGGTGTGCTGCATAATCTCTTTTGCTTTCTCGATATCTTCGGGAAGCATGAAAGGAAGGATCTCTCCTGCATCCGTATATGAGCCCATTCCGCCTGTATTTGGTCCAAGGTCCCCTTCATATGCTCTCTTATGGTCCTGCACTGCAGGGAAAAAGGCAAGGTTTTTTCCGTCTACAAATGCCTGGAGGGTGAATTCCTCTCCTATGAAACGCTCCTCAATAACCACCGGGCCCTTTTCCAGGAGCTCGCTTGTATATTCCATGGCAGCCTTGAGGTCAGGGAGCTGGTCGCCCATAACTTTTACACCTTTGCCGCCTGTAAGTCCTGAAGGCTTGACTGCAACGTCGCCCAGCTTTTCAATGAAAGCGTGTGCAGGAACTTCTTCCGTAAAAACCTCATAAGCAGGGCAGCCCTCGATCTCGTATTTCTTCATGAAATTTCTTGCCCATGCCTTGTCAAATTCAATAACAGCGCAGGCTTTCCTGGGGCCTACAACAGGGATTCCGGCGTCCCAGAGGGCATCTTNNCCCTTCCGCCTCCGCCGATAAGCAAAATTCTCATTTTCATTCTCCTTGTTCAAAAAATTTGTTTTTAACCTGAAATTTTTTTCTTAATAAGCGATAAGGAAATCTGATTAAAGAATACAATGAAGAGAAGGTAATGGATTCTGGGGGTCCGCAAAACCTTTCTTTCTATTTTAAAAGCATTTTTATTTTTACTGGCAATATTTTTTACCGACAACACAATAAAGGATTTCCTAATTCTCTATTTCTTCTGATAAATATCTTCTCATTGTTAAGCTTCAAATTTATATAAAAATCCAGTTAGTCTTAATTCTTTCCTAAAGTTTCGCTTTTTATCTTCTCACATAACTTCATTCTGGCAATTTTCTTCAAACTTTTTGTGAATATATGATCTGAATAATCACATTTTAAACACATTTAGCCAGAAGTAAAAGTAAAAACACTTAGTAAAAACCCTTCAAATTTTAAAACATACAATCCAATTCTGCCAAATCCGCTTTCTGTTATCTAAAAATTAGTAAAAATTTATTGGAAACAAAATCCTTCCAGGAAATGAAATACATGGATCAGAATCCTTACGAATTATTCCAGAATGAATGCCCGGAAGTTGCAGCCCGTTTTGGTGACATTATTGAAGCAGAAGGCATTAAAAGGTCTGGACCCAGATCAAAACAGTTAATCAATATCGTGCCTCATCCAGACTGCGAATCGAAATCCAGGAGGCGCGCAGATGCATGCAATGATGGCAAAGAACGAAGGCGCAACTCGTGAAGAAATTGTCGACGCCGTAGTAGNNCGACTGCCTTCCTGCCGCAATTAAAGGGTTTGAAGGCGAGCCCTAATCTTTTTAAAAGTAGAAATGAGGGAAAGTGTTCCTGCACTCCCTTTATTTTTACGATTTCTTTTTTAACGGTTCTCGTACTTTACAGGTCCCTATTTTTACAGGCCCTTATCTTTACAGGACTTCACTTTAACAGGTCACTTGCACTTACCAGAGGCACAAGTTCAACTTCTGCTTCTTTCAGTCTTTCTCCTGCGCCCTCTTCCCTGTCCACAACGGTAATTACATATTTGACACTGGCTCCAGTTTCCCTTACCACTTCTATTGCGTCCCTGACCGAGCCTCCGCTGGTTGTTACATCTTCAAGCATTACAAGCCTGTCTTCGGGTTTCAGGTCTCCTACAAACCTGCTTTTTGTGCCGTAGTCTTTGACAGATTTCCTTACTATGAGCAGGGGCAGTTCGGTTTCCA
>DUIO01000330.1 GCA_013330315.1 Methanosarcina sp.
TTCTGCCTGAGACGGTCAGGGCTTTCGTAGCTCCGAAGTCCTTTGCATGCCTGCCTATTTCCTTTACGCATCCTGGTCCCATAAGGGCTATTTTTGGGTTCAGGTAAGTGTATGTCCTGTTTTCCGTCATGCTTTCTTTTCCCCTGGCAAACTCCTTTATGTTTCCCCAAAATTCTTGATAAAAATACAAAATATTAATAGAACTCATTTTTCTCTGTAACTAATAAAGTTTTGCTCTGGAAAATGATTTTTGAAAAACAGAAAATGAAATTTCAGAATTAAAGGTTGAATTCTTCTGATGAGCACCTTAACAAGCTCTTTTGTAATTAATAAATTATATTATAAATTTGTCCCCGGTCTGTGTTAGCTATATTTCTTGAATTGCTAAATTGAATGCTAATGATAAGGAAATTTTATTCTACTTAATTTATATATTTTTCAGTAATCTACATACACATACCTGTTTTCGAGCTTTAAGGCATCAATTGAGAAGCAATGGAGGAAGACCTGCATTATTGATTTTATTTGCTGGAGAGTGTCAGGTGTAAATGAAAGCAAGCGAGGAGGATCATTTATGAATCAGATTATCGAGTTACTCGAACCGGCTACAAGAGCATTTGTAGAAAATGCAAATAAGCAGGGCGGAACGCCGATCTATAAACTTTCCCCCGAAGACGCTCGCAAAGTCCTTTCAGACTTGCAGGCTACTGAAGTTACACAACTGCCTGCAGACATCGAAGATTTTAGTATTCCTGCAGGTCCTGAAGGACAGGTTTCTATCAGGATAATCAGGCCGGAAGGAAACAGGGAAACTTTGCCAGTCGTTATGTACTTTCACGGCGCCGGCTGGGTACTCGGTGGTAAAGACACGCATGACCGGTTGGTAAGGGAAATAGCAAATGGGGCCAACGCTGCAGTTGTATTTGTCGATTTTACGCCGGCTCCGGAAGCAAAGTACCCGACACAGATAGAAGAGGCATACGCAGCTACAAAATACATCGCAGAGAACGGAAAAGACTTCAACCTTGATACTTCAAGGTTTGCAGTTGCCGGTGATAGTGTAGGCGGGAATATGACTGCCGCGGTCTTGCTCCTGGTAAAAGAAAGAGGCGGCCCGAAAATTGATTATCAGGTTCTCTTTTATCCTGTGACAGATGCTAATTTTGATACTCCATCTTACCAGCAGTTTGCAACCGGCATCTGGCTCACCCGCGAAGCAATGAAATGGTTCTGGGACAATTATTTGCCTGATAAAGAAGCACGCAAGCAGCCAACAGCATCTCCGTTGCAAGCCTCGATTGACCAGCTCAGGGGGCAGCCACCAGCTCTTATTATTACTGATGAAAATGATGTGCTCCGCGACGAAGGAGAAGCATATGCACATAAGCTAATTCAAGCAGGAGTTAACGTTACAGCTGTACGATATATGGGAACCATACACGATTTCGTAATGTTAAATGCGCTTGCGGGCACGCCTGCAACCTGCAGCGCAATCGGGATGGCGAATGAGAACCTCAGATTCGCTTTTGCAAGAAAATCTTAATTTTAAGAAAATCTTAATTTTAAATCTAGTATGAGAAACCCTGAGGTATGGAAAACTCCTGAAATATGGAAAACCTTGAAGTTTAGAAGAATAATGAAAAATAATAACTACAAAATAAGTTAATAAAAATCCTTAAGCATAAAAACGGATTTTCCAAGCATTTTGAAGATAGATCGAAGGCTATTGAAAAAACGAACCATTTTTTTTCAAAACGTACAGATATTTAATAAATCAGCCCTAATCAAATATACATGAGTGGGGGCAGGTTTGGAAGAGATTTTCTTTCATCGTATGAAGAAGGAATAAAAAGGGAGTGGGTTANNCTGCAAATTGTTTTTTCCAATGTACAGCTATTTAATAAATTAGCTCAAATAAAATATACATGAGCGGGGGCAGATTTGGAGCAGATTTTCTTTCAACGTATGAAGAAGGAATAAAAAAAGAATGGGTTATAGGAAACGGGCTTGGAGGATATGCTTCGTCTACGATCATCGGGGCAGGAACAAGGACTTACCACGGACTGCTTGTAGCAACGCCGGAAAATTCTCCTGGAAGGCTTTTACTTCTTTCGTCCCTTGACGAGGAAATTTCTATTAACGAAGAACTTTATAAACTCGCGATCCATAGATATCCGGACGCTATAAACCCTAAAGGCTTTATGCACCTTTCCGAATTTGTCCGTAACCCGTTCCCCCTCTGGGTTTATCAGCCAGGTGATTTTACCGTAAAGAAAAAAGTTTTCATGGTCCATAACAGCAATACAACCTGCGTTCTTTATGATATTACATCCGAAAGAGAGGGGGCTTTGCTGAAAATTTTCCCTCTGGTAAGCTCAAGGGATTTCAACCTCACTGCTCGCTCAGGCTACCTTTCTTTCTTCCAGAGAGCAGGACCTTCGGGGGTGAGCCTTGCAAGCTCTACTGGCTTTACATTTTCGATATCTTCCAACCTTGAATATCACCCTGACCCGGTATGGTATTATAACCTTGAATATGATACTGAGAAGCAACGAGGGCTTAATTATCAGGAGGATAATTTCAACCCGGGTTATTTTGAAAGCAAACTCGAGCGCGGGACTTCCCGTTTTTTTGTTGCCGCTTCGACAGGTAACGTTTCTTCCCTTACGCTTGATCAGGTCAATAAACTCTATATAAGAGAAGCAAACAGGCAGAACCTTCTTGCTCTTGATTCTAAACTCATCGATCCTTTTGCTCTCAAGCTTCTCAAGGCAACGGACTCTTTTGTAGTGAAAAACCGTGTTACTGGCGAAAATACGGTGATTGCAGGATACCACTGGTACTCTGATTGGGGCAGAGACGCAATGGTCTCTCTTCCCGGCCTGCTTTTAATTCCTTACCGCTTCGAAGAAGCAAGATCGACCCTTAACAATTTTGCCAGATACCGCAGAAGAGGCCTGATCCCCAATACTTTCCCGGCTTTTGGGGGAGATCCCGTTTATAATACGGTCGATGCTTCTCTCTGGTTTATTCATGCCCTTGACCGTTATTTTGCATATACGCAGGACTTCCTTTTCCTCTCTGACATCTGGGACACCGTAGTTGAGATTATAGATAGTTACTCTAATGGCACGGATTTTAGAATTGGCATGGACCCTGATTACCTTATTCGGCAGGGACCTCAACTAACCTGGATGGACGCTAAAATCGGGGAGTGGGCAGTGACCCCCAGAGAGGG
>DUIO01000138.1 GCA_013330315.1 Methanosarcina sp.
CACAGGGAGGTTCATATGAGTTCCTGTTTACTGATCCGGGCACTTATGAGTACTACTGCTCGATCCATCCCTCTATGAGAGGAACCGTAGTAGTGACAGATGAGGAAGAAGAATAAGGGCCTTAAAAGTGCCCTGACTGAATACTGAGATTTATTCTTTCGTTTTTGAAAAACTCCCTCTAAAAGTTTTTCAAAAAAGTTTTTCAAAAACGATTTTCTATTTTTTTACAGGTAAAACAATATCTATTTTTAGCATCTTCTGATTTTCTCGGGTGAGAGAATTAAATAAAAAATGGAAAAGCCTATTATAAATGAATAAAAAATGAAATAACAAGAGAATAAAAAAACAAAAGAATGAAAGAATAAAAGAATAAAAAATCTGCCGTTATACTTTTTCCAGTCATACCTTTTCTACATTCTCTCTCACAAAATCGTAAATCATTTCTGCAACGTTAATTCTGCAGCATTCCTCAAGCCCTTCGAAGCCCGGAGAAGAATTAGCCTCGCAGACTTTGAAATGGTCGCCATCAAAAAGCAGGTCTATTCCGGCTATATCCAGGCCGAAAGTACGAGCAGTTTCGATCGCCAGCTGTTCTATTTCAGGAGTCATATCAAATTTGCGGACTTCTCCGCCTCTGGAATAGTTTGATTTGAAACTTCCGGCAGGAGCTATGCGTTCCATACAGGCAACAGCGCGGTCTCCGATTACGAGGACGCGCAGATCCCTTCCAAGGCTGGATTTTATGAATTCCTGGAGAATGATGTTTGCGTTGGGGTTGCTTACATGGATCAGTTCCATAAGGTCGCGGAAATTATCGTGGTTTTCCGAGAGGAAGATGCCTTTTCCCATAGATCCAGAAAGCGCTTTTACTATGAGTGGGAATCCAAGGTATTTTTCGACCAGATTTATGTTAACAGGATTTTTGGCAAACATTGTATTTGGAGAAGAGATCCCTCTCTCTGCCAGGATTTGCTGGGAATAAAGCTTGTCTTTGACGGTGTCAATGCTCTGGGAGGAATTGAATACCCTAACTCCTAGGCGTTCGAGATGACGGATGACGGCAAGCGCGAAGTAGGTCGTGCCCGCACCCATTCTTGGCAGGAGGAAGTCTGGTAGTGGAACAACTTCTCCATCTAGAAGGATGCTTTTTCTATCGTCTCTTGTTACTATCAGGTCGAACTGGTCAGGCTTTACTACCCTGAGTTCTATCCCTTTCTCACCCGCAACCTCAATGAAGCGGTGAATTTCATACAGGTCGGGCCTCAGTTCGGCAGCAGTACTTTTATAAAGAATCCATCCTTTCATCCTTTCATCCGCTCTGCCCTTTCGGGAAGTGTTTTTAAATTTAATGAAAGATATACTCTCTATTTGAAAAAGCGTTTCCGATATATAGAGCTTCCTTTTCGTCTTCGATTCCTGTTTTGCTGCATATATCCTCTATATTTGAGTTTTTTCAGTTCCGAAAATCAAAAATCTAAATTTAATTGAAAATTTAAAATTACTCTAAGAAGCCTAAAACCCGTATTTAATCAGTAAAAAAGTGATAATTAACTAAAGAGTAAGGATCTCTCAATAAAGATTAAGGGTTTTAATAAAAAATAAAGGCCGAATAAATGTAAAGATCTAAATGAAGGGTTAAGGTCTGAATAAAGATTAAAAGCCTGAAGAAAATATTCGGTGATATTCCTGGAAGGGTGAGGTTCTTTCAAAATTAACCATATTTTCCAACTGCACAACATTTTGGCGTTGTTCTTTCAGGTTCATAAACTCTGCAAGCTGGGATTCCACAAAAGCCAATCTTTCAGAGAGGGCTATATGGAAAATAGCACCTTCCTTGTTACCAGGGAAGTCATTTTTTCCCATTATGATAATCTTTTCCTCTGTTCTTATCAGCATTTCTCCCCAACTGCCAGAGGGATCTGCAAAAAAGACATGTGGATAATTACTCATATAATAAAACAGCCGTATGATAAAAAGTCCGGAAAGGAAAAGATAAGGAGGATACCTCTCCGGATTGCAAGCATCTTTTATTGGATGTCTCCTCCGATCTCAGCATACCTTGGATCGATTTCCACGGCTTTTTTATATGCCTCTTCAGCTTTGTCTTCACGTCCAAGGAAACTCAGGCAAACTGCTTTTCCAAACCATGAGTCTGCAGCGCCCGGATCAATCTTGAGAGCTCTTTCATAGATCTCCAGAGCTTCTTCAAAACGCTTGAGTTGAGCCAGTACAAAACCCAGGCTGGAATAGGGCTCAAGGTACTCAGGATCAATCTTTATGGCTTTTTTGTATGCATCGATAGCTTCCTCAAACCTTTGCACCTGGCTGAGTGTGAAGCCTTTGTTATACCATACGTCGGAATTTTCTGGATTAATCTCAATTGCTTTGTTGAAAGCATTGATTGCTTCTTCGTACCTTTCCAGGTTTTCCAGATCTATGCCCATATTATTCCAGGCATCGTCGTTCTTAGGATCGATCTCTACGGCTTTTTCATAAGCTTTCAGGGCCTGTTTGTAACTCCCAAGGCTGTCAAGGTCTACTCCTTTATAATACCAGGCTTCGAGAAAATCAGGATCAATTTCAAGTGCTTTATCATACGCAATTATTGCTTCATCGTAATTTCCCATCTGCCCAAGTGCTATGCCCATTCCTGCCCAGGCTTCTTTGTAATTCGGATTTTCCCTCAGGACTTTCCCATATGCTTCGATAGCCTCTTCATAATTTCCTGCCTGGCTGAGGTTCAGGGCTTTTCCATACCATGCATTTGGATATTCCGGTTTAAGCTCAAGGGCTTTCCCATATG
>DUIO01000237.1 GCA_013330315.1 Methanosarcina sp.
ACAATGCTTGCAGGACCCATGCTTGGTGCAAGGCTCATAAGTATTGCAGGCAGTCTTGAAAAACTGGCAGCTTTTCCTTCAAGTACCATTCAGGTAATAGGGGCAAGTAAAGCCCTCTTCAAGCACCTGCGTTCCAGGGCTCCATCCCCCAAGCATGGAATTATTTACAGCCATCCCCTTATCAATACCTCTCCCTGGTGGGTGCGGGGAAAGGTAGCGAGAGCTCTTGCGGCAAAACTTTCTCTTGCTGCAAGGATTGATTTTTACTCTGCAAAAAAAGACCCCTCTCTTGTAGATGAACTGGAAGAAAAAGTTCTGAAGATTAAAACCGAGAACCCAAAACCCCCTCAGAAACGGCAGGAAGGTGGGGCAAAACCAAAAAGGAAGAGGAGGAAGTAAATGCCCGAAATAAGGTTGCTTTCAGCGGGGATTTTCGAGGTTACAAAGGATAAAAAGCAGCTTTCCACCCTTAACCTTGACCCCGGAAAAGTCGTATACGGAGAAAAACTGATTTCAGTTGAAGGAGCCGAATACAGGACATGGGACCCTCGCAGGAGCAAGCTTGGGGCTATGGTGCTCAAGAAATTTAATATCCCTTTGAAAAAGGATTCAAAGGTTCTTTATCTTGGAGCTGCTTCAGGCACAACGGTCAGCCATGTTTCCGATATCGTATCCGAAGGGGCAGTATATTCCGTTGAATTTGCTCCAAGGAGTATGCGCGACTTTATAGGGCTTGCTTCCAGACGCAAAAATATCTTTCCTATCCTTGCTGACGCAGGGAAACCTGACAGTTACGCCCACATTGTTGAGCCTGTGGATGTTATTTTTCAGGATATCGCCCAGCCCAACCAGGCAGAAATTGCTACAAGAAATGCTGCCCGTTTTTTGAAAAAAGACGGATATCTCCTGCTTTCAATTAAAGCCCGCAGCATTGATACTGCGGCAAGCCCCAAGGAAATTTTTAAAGAAGAAGTGAAAAAGCTTGAACATGCCTTCGAGCCTGAATTCGAAATTTTGACTGCCAGGGATCTTATGCCTTATCATGAAGATCACCTTGGAGTCCTGGCAAAATTAAAGGAATGAGTCCTGTTCTTACAGGGGGTAAACTTTTAGCAAATTGTTTATCAGGATTCTCGTAACGGTAGTGGAGTTACTAGAGGTACTGCAGAAACTGCTATAAAGGCAGTTTTATATAATTTTTTTAAAAAACTGTCTGTTGAAGGTTATTTTATCTTCTTATATTTACAAATAACCTCTTTTTCGTGACCGGAATTAGTTTTTTCCACTCAACGACCGAATCTTCGTAAAACTCATACTCGTCTACAGTCTTCTCTGAGAACTTGCCGTCCACTTCATATATATAAAAACCTTCTTCCCCATCAGTAGAGATAACTTTTACCCTGTCCCCCATTTTTCTTACCTCTACGGCAGCTACACTTTTGAGGGCTTCAAGCAAATTCGTACCTTTTTCTACCTCAAGTTTCCTGTTTTCTGCAAAGCGGTCAAGAAAAGAATAAACGTTGTTCAACTTTATGCCTATCATATGAGTGTTTCCAAACTTTTTTCTCTCAATAAGCTCTGCCTTCTCAAGGACTTTTACATGTTTTGCAGCTACAGGCACAGAGATACCTATTTCCCTTGCAAGCCCCGAAATATGTTTTTCGCCTTCACTAAGGCTCTCAAGAATCGAAAGGCGTGTATCACTTGAGATTGCTTTGAAGAGATTTTCTCCGGCACCATTCATTCCTTAATCCCTCTAATACTTACTACCATGATATCTCTCTATTTTACCTCCATTATTTATAATTATTTCCCAATCTAAAACAAGTAAATTACATTATATTACTTTCTANNTATTTATTTGTATAACAAATTTACTTTAATTATTCCTCAGTACTTTCTTTTACTTGAAAATATTCAGTAGTTAGCAGAGTGAATTATTGCATAATTTTTGTTAAATTTTGACATTCATTTACTATCCAACTCCCCAGGCTAATTTTTAAAATAATTTTATATTAGCACACCTCCATGCCGGTTTTTTCACTTTTATAATTATTTCCTTAGAATGGCTGTTGATAAAAATAGAGATTCGACTTTTATTTCTCAAAAAAGTTATCAATTAAACTTATTATCCAAAATACTAACAAACGTTACCCAAAAACCAGTTTTTATCTAATCCTACTATAGATGCTCAGAAGGTACTTATGGACTCTTCAACATTGACTGTTATCGGTATTTTGATAGGTATTCTTATATTCGGGATTAAAACTGGATTAGGTTGTGGATTTTCAAATATCACTACACGAGAAATTCTCATAATTGGTGGCAGTTACTTTTTTCTTGCCCTTTTATTCGGAAGTGTTACTGACCATATAAGCCTGGATGCCTTTGAGCGCCTTTCTGCAATGGGCATGGGGATCCACGTTCTGGTCTCTCTTCTCCTTATATGGGCCGGCATTTACACACAGAAAAAGTGGAGCTCAGGAAAAGATGTTTCCAGACACACTTTCCTGGTAATATCCATGCCCTGCCCTGTCTGCCTTGGAGCTCTTGCAGTATCTTGCATGCTGCTTTCTGAAAGTCTCGACTTTTCCGGGCTAAAAACAGGACTTCTTGTAGGGATCGCTTTTTTTACTGCAGTGGTAGCTTCTTCTTTTCTTTTCAGGTTTGGAAAGACCCGGCTGGGAAAAACTCCCGAAACTATGGGAAGTGCCATGATGCTTCTCGGGATTTATTATCTTTTAGGGACTCTGCTCATTCCTGCACACATAAAAACAAAACAAATGAACCTGGCTCCTATGCAAACTGGAGAATCAGAAATTTTTCCCCTTATGTTTCTCGGGACTTTAGTTCTTGCAGGTTTTTTACTTGACCGTGTGAGGTCTAACCGATGAGTAACATGGACCTTTTATTCAGGATTATATACGTATTTTCGTCGGCTTTGCTGTATCCTGTGATGATACTTCTGACTCTCCTGGTCTTTGTTTCACTTATTCAGTTAGGAGAATTTCTCTCCGAATATTCAAAAAGGATCAAGGACCGGAACAGCCTGGAATCCAGTTGCAAAAAAATCCTACAAAGTCTTCATGACTCAGATTTTTCGGAAGCATCGAGGGCTCTTGAGAGTATAAAACAAAATTACATGGTCACAGCTTTTGCAAGAGAATCTGCACAATACCTTGAAGAGCAAAATATTCCCGCAATCGAGAAACTCTCTGAGGAATACGAGATAAAAATGGCAAAGCGTCTTGAGAACACAAAGATCAGTTCGACGGTCGCTCCCATGCTCGGACTTATGGGGACTTTGATCCCTCTCGGACCTGCCTTGATAGGGCTTTCACAGGGAGACCTCGAAACCCTTGCACAGAACCTGATGATCGCTTTTGCAACTACCGTTGT
>DUIO01000093.1 GCA_013330315.1 Methanosarcina sp.
CATTCTGGGCGGATCAACAGGGAATTTGACGAGCTGAATAAAAATTCCTTAGAAATATCTCCAATAGCGGGAAGCACCTTCTTTCACTTATAAACATCATTCTGGACCTATCAAAGATCGAAGCCGGAAAAATGACCCTTGATCTTGACTATTGTGTCAGATAATGGGGTTAGAGTTGCCGTATCCAATACAGGTATAGGGATTTCGAAAGAGGACTTTAAACATTTTTCAGACCATTCAAACAAATCGATTCTGCCCTCAGCCGCAAATATGAAGGTACAGTCTTTGTCCTCGCTAAAAATTCGCGGAAATGGGAGGCCAGATATGGGTTGAGAGTAAGCCCGGAAAGGGTTCGACCTTTATTTTGGAAATGCCGTTAAAGATCCTTAAAAAGCATGAAGCTCTTCAGAAAGGCTTCTTTCACAACTTTTGGAAAATTGAAAAATTAATTGAGGAATATTACTGATAAAATTTACGGAGAGTTTTCAGCTGACCGTCCCGGGATTGCCCCGGCTGAAATATGGTCGGCTCAGGGTGTTGGTTCAGGGTTCATCAACCAGTTTCTCGGGAACGAAAATTAAATGTTAGACGGAAAAAATTGACCTGAAAAACCGGCAGAAAAAGGTTGATTGAAAAAGAAAGGGAACGGAAAAGCTAAAAATCCCTTCAAGCTAGATTCCTTATTTCTTTTTATCCTGACTCTTTTACCAGACGCCGTTATTTTTCAGGGTAGCCAGAATATTGGTGAATTCGTTGTTAAACCTGCATTTCCGGAAATCAGCAGAGTTCAGGATATTTTCCTTTATTGCCTGCAGCCCGATCAGAAGGTTTATATCGTTACTATATTCGAATTCTTCTCCAGGAGCTGTGATATTCTCTGCAAGAATGTCAAGAAGCTTCGGGTCGAGGTCATTTGTGATATAGGTGTCCAGGATCAGAAGATCTGCAATTCTTTTGTAGAAATCTATCAGGTTCTGGTAGCCGGGTATGGTGTAATCTTTTGCTGTCTGCTTTTGCCTGTTAAGGAATATCAGGTATCTGCAGATTGTGCTTATAAGGGTCTCGGTGATCTGCTTTTTAGGAAATTCTATTGGGAACCTTTTCAGCATTTTTGAGTTCAAATGGTGGTTGTTTCTCTGCATTTTTTCGCGGTGCCAGATGTCAGGAAGAGCCCTTGCTATTGAGGAGTTAAGCACAGCTGTGACGTAATGGTAGAGTGTGGGGTCTCCAAGGACGACTCCTATGCCATCTGCAAATACATATTTTCCATTCGCATCATATGAAGCATGGAGACGGTAGTGGTTAGTAATGATTATTTTAGGCGTTTTCATATATTGCAGGAAACTTTCGTTTTCCAGACGGTAGCAATCGGCAGAGTCAAGTCCCTGTTTCTCGGTACCGGAATTTTGTTTTGTTTCCATAAGCTGTTCATAAGCTACGGGGAACTTTGTTTTCAACTCTTCTGGCTGAATGATTCTGTATTCTTTCTTTATATTGTAGCCGAGGATTTCATACGGCAGCATAAACTGGTACTGAGCCGAATGTACGGCAAATTCATTCGAAACAGAGTCATCCATGTAAGGGTACATAAGTTCCTGTTCTATGCTTACCTGTTCTATGCTTACATTTGATTGAGGGTTTCCGCAGCTGCTGGACGCATCTGTGCAATGCTCTTTAGAAAGGTCAGATTTGAATACCAGATCACTTGAAGGGGGCACGCCTTCAAAAACCTCTATTGAGATATCTTCCAGCGTCCTGGGTATTTTGCTCAGCCTTTCGACAATATCATCTTTACTCCAGAACATATACTTCACTTCTTGTTTATATATAGGGAGTTCCGGGCAAACATAATTGCGTCATCAGTTACAATGCCAAGAAAATTGGACTTTTATTTTTGAAACATTTAACCTTTGACTGTTAGGGATATCCGGATCAAGCTTTAAATATACCTCTTTATATAATAATTTATTCATAACGCAGGTTAACGAAATTCGTTAACCTTCTAATGGTCTTGAAAATAAATCATATCAGAAGGCCTTACTCCTGATATTTTCTGTCCGTATATTGATTATTTTAAAAAAAGAAGGTAAAATGTACAGGTTTACATACCCAAAAAAACTTTTAAAGCCTTTTGTGCATTTTCAAGCATATTATGGTTGTTATTAAAATAAATATAGGCTTTTTGAGGTCCTAATTTGTTTACTTCCCTGATAGTTTCTTTTATTTCATCCTCAGAATAATTATAACTATACCAGCTTTCCCTCCCGTGCATTCTCATATAAACTATTTTTCCGGGGAATATCCGGTTTATATAGTCAGGGGAATCTACGGATACAAGAGTGATTTTCGTTGAAAGCTCGGCACACAGCCCATCATCTCCGAGCAACTCCTTATTTCTTATTTCCAGAGCAAACCTTTCACCAAGCCCTGTTTCTTTTGCAAACCTGAGGACTCTCTCAATGTCATCGAACTTCGGCGGAGCCTGAAATAAATAGAAATCAATAAGGTGGTCCATGGGTTCGAATAGACCCCAAAAGTTTTCCCATATCTCAAGTGCGCTTTCATTGAACTGGCGCCAGTGAGTTATAGACCTGTGGACTTTCACACTCCACCTGAGCCCCTCCCCCTTTATGCTCCAGCCTGTTACATTGTTGAGAAAAGGAAACCTGTAAAAGCTTGCATTGAGCTCTACAGAGTTCAGGCCTGAATATTCCACAAACCAATCAAGATTTTTCTTTCTATTCCACTCATAATACCAGCCACTTGTGCCTACAAAAGCGTCCATTTAATCCCCCTAAAAGTATCGGGGCTGCTAACAGATGTATTTTTGGTTTATGAAAAAAGTGTGGTTTACGGATTTCCGGTTTATGAAAATTTCAGCCTTTTTTCAAGATGGGTGCGCTTTCTTCCATGTAGACAGCAGGTACGAAAGAGAACTCATTTTTTAGGTATACGGGTAAAAATCAGTGACTATTTTCTCCATCATTCAAAATAAAGTAATAATTTTTTGTCACTGGTTGTTTCTTTATTTTTTCAGTTACTCACAAGTTTATACGTGTATCAGGAAACTGAGCGTAATTAGTGCAACAATGATCAGCATAGTAAAATCCACAATAAGCTGTAAGTTCTTTTCTCCCTTTGATGTGTAAGGAAAAATCCGATTTTTTTTCATATGGGACCTTTTTATGCGAAACCGCTGTTGAGATTGTTATTAATATATTAAGTTTAGAATATTAGAATATAGAATAATAGAATATTAGAATAATATAATTAGATTGTAGAATATAGAATATTAGAATAATAGAATACTAATAATGAACTTGGATTCAAAATTGATTATAATAGACTATATTCAATATTTTATAGTATTTTTGTTTTAAGTATTTACTTTATGCCTTATTCATATGATATATTTTTTATTATGTCTAATTCATTATATATCATTTTAATATATAGATATATTTATATATCACTTTTCTTTCTCTATTTGATACACTCTTTAATTCAAAAGGCCTTAAAAACGCATACTTCGACAGTATAAATATATTTACTAAATTTGTAAGAAAATTTTATCTATGTCTCTGATTTTTCTGTTGGCTTCCAGTATTTTTGGCAAATTTTTCTTTTCAGTTTTTCCTTTTTCGGGCAATTCACCTTTTTCTTCCTCAGATGCCTGATCTCTCAAAAATGACCCTATAAAAGATCGAAATTGTTGTGTGGAATTGGCAAGTTATAGGAAATAGGCAGGTTATAGATTGAAGTATGCAGGTAGACCTAAAGTATGCAGGTTTGAAGTCTTCATGATCTCAAATACTTCTCAGGGTCCCTTAAGTTTTCAGGCATCTCTTCGGAGAACCAGTTGCCTCCGAGATAGTTCTCATGTATGGTAATGGGTTCATCCTCCCAGACCTCCAAATGGAGCATGCTGGGATTTTTGTTTTTCAGCTTCCGGATATAAAGTGGGCATGAACTATCTATTTTATCGGAGTTCAGGACCATCCCTACACGCCCGATCAAACTTCCAGGCGCTATTTCATCTCCCTTTCTCACGGTAAAGCCTGCAAGCTCACCGTATTTGTAGAAAATCCCTTTATCGTGTTCTATAATTACATAATATGTCGGATTCCAGTAAGACAGGACTTCAGGTGAAGTCATTAAACCGGTTTCTATTATGATTCCGCTTTCTACTGAAACGACCTCGGTGTTTTCAGGGGCATAAAGGTCAACTCCGCAGTGGAACCTGTCTCCTCTATCTTCCCAGAAAGAGCCGGCTTCCCCTTTATGCGGGATGTTTATTGGATTAGCCGTGTCTGTAAATGCTGA
>DUIO01000355.1:0-3124 GCA_013330315.1 Methanosarcina sp.
AATATCCTCTGGTACTTTTATCCCAGCATCATTTTCTTCCTATCTCTTTTGGCTGGAATTCTATTTTTAGTTTATCCGTGGTAATACTTGCTTTTCATATTTATTTTTTATATTCTTTTATTCCTGCATTATTATATATTATGCTTGATTATTCGTAGCCGCGCGAACGTTTTATATATCCAAAGTGCAACTTATCTAAAGATATTATGGCAAAACCTGAGAATAAAACTGAATTCTTTTATACCGAAAAGGGGCTTATAGCGGTAAACAGCCCGGTTAAACTCCAGATTCTGGATTTGCTCAGGGAAGAGCCAAAGTCTTTTGATGAGATTGTAAAATATACTTCAAAAGCCAAGTCAACCATTTCCGTTCATCTTAATGACCTCGGATCATNNTCTGGCTTCGCATTACATGGGGTGCTCTCAGGAGCCTTTTATAGGACATTACAGGAGCCTGCTAAAAACAGTCGCTGAAAACGGAAACGACAGGTTTCGCTTCATGGAAGCGCTTTTTCATGCGCTTCGGTTTGGTTTTGAAGCGTACGGGATTGATAATGCCCCTATTGTCAAAATGATCGGAATAGATATTGGAAAGTACCTGTCCCTTAATTTTGAGTCATGCACCCTTGAAAGCCTGTTGGATGAAATTGCAGGTTTTCTGGAATCTCACGGGGATTGTCGGGTCTCGGTGCTTATGGGAGATTATCCTGCCCTTCAGGTTGAGGACAGCTTCAAAGCCATGTCCATGCCTGTAACCGGAAAACCCTTCTGTGCCCTCAGAGAAGGCATCATTGAAGGGGTGCTCAAAGAAAAACTGGGAAAGGAGTGCGGTGTCCTTGAAATTGAATGTTATGGAACGGGGCACGCGCACTGTCTTTTCGAGCTTACAATCTAAATTATTTTTTTAGATATGCAGCTCTACATAACCATTTTTATTGGTAACTTTATCCTTTAAAAAACACTTATCAAATTAGCGGGCATCTCCTATTACGACTCCCATCTCGGACTTCAGGCGAGGACCTATCGCTGCCACAATCCCCGGCCCATCTGTCGTTTCCCGGCATACGACAGCATGTTCAAGAAGACCAAGACGCTCTATTTCATAAATGTCCCTGCCGTGACCTGTTTTTTTTATTGCACTTTTTATTTCCGAGCGCGTAGCAGCATTAACAGTAACTCTGTCCGTACTTGCCTTTTTCCAGCTCCACCACAGGTCAAGCTGTTTTTTGGTGAAACGGGCCCTTATGTTCTTATTTGACTCCAATACTTCAATTTCAACCGGCAGGTGAGGTATCAAACCAAATCTTGATGCGAGTTGTTTTGGCTTCCCGCTGCCAAAGGCTTTGAGTTCCTCGGCTTCAACCCGTACCGGGACTCCGATGTTGACAATAAAGGCATCTTCCGAAAAAGCCTGAAGGAAACCAATGTATACTTTTCCTGGTTCGGTTTTTTTTGAAGGGCTTCCATATCTGGATTCCAGGAGGTTTGCTGACACCTCTTCATCTTCTCCTTCCAGGGAAAATTCTGCCCAATTCTCCGGAGTAATAGAAACCTCAACTTTCACTTCAAGGTCTTTTAATTCATTCTCAACCAGGTTTTTCAGGAGTTCAGCCATCCTTTCCCGGTTTTTCCCATAAATATGCTGGAGAGTTACAACTTTTCTCATTTTCTTCCTGCCGATTTCTTCTTTTTGCCTGTACTTTCTCAAATTACGAGCTTTCAGGCTTTGAGCTTTTCAGGTATGTTTCAAGGAGATCTTCCGTCTCTTCCAGGGCTGAAATTACTATTTCATCAACAGGAGTTTCTGCCTTTTCAATCTGGTTATGCAGCTTTTTGATATCCCGGCTATAAGGCCCAAGCTTTCTTGAAACCGTCTCCCTGTCCTGCCCTTTATCACTTACTTCCCTGTAGATACTCTCTATTTTGTTCCTGAGGCTCTGGACCTTTTCAAGAATTTCAGCACTGATAAGGTCAAGCTCCTTTACTTCTTCATTTTCAGTTTCTTCTTGCCATTCCTCAGTCTCTTTGTTTTCCTTTTCTTCGCTGTCTCCGCCTTCTCTTTTTTCTTCTGCTGCTCTCAGTTTTTCTCTGGATGGAGACTCTGCTGCAATTATATTCCGAAACTCCTTAAGGGCAGTTTCCACTTCCTTTCCGTACTCCGTAAGTTCAACAAATTTTATCCGGCCTTCGAATGTGAACCTTATAAGCCCGGTCTGTTCCATCTTCGAAAGGATTCTTGTTGTGTGGGCAAATGTCGAGTCTATCTCCTTTGAAATAACTGAGGCATAGGTCTTTCCCATCGAACCTATAAATAGCAGTGCAAGTGTGGGTTTTTCCTGCAAAAACAATTTTTCTGCTTCTTCGTCAGACATGAATATCACATAGAGTTTTTTTAGCGGACTATTTTCGGATCTGAGCTCAGGCGTTTATTATTCTTTAATAGTTTATATAATATTTGAACAGTTTTTTACCTCCGATTTTCAAAGAAGTTTTCCCTTTATCCGGAAAGTGCCAGGATTATCCTTTTTATTTCGGCTATGGGAGCATCTGTCCTGAATGAAGTCCCGCTGAAATGGGTCCTTGAAGCCTCGAACCCATTGGCTCTAAGTGCCTCTATAAAGCTCTCGATACCTGTCGCAGATGTTCCCAGTTCTTTGCAGATTACATGCTGGTCGTAGAACATAGGAATATCGAGTTCATCTCTGCAGAGCGTAATTATTTTTTTAGCTTTATCTTTTGTGTTCAAAGGGTGCACTTCAAGCTCGGAAATCACTTCATTACAGAATTCTCGCTCCCTGAAAGGCCCGAGCCATAAAGGACCTGCAATCTTTGTTAGTCCCCCGCACTCAGGACACTCCCGCTCAATATGGACAGCAAGCCCATAAACAGGCTCCCTGAATCCGCACTTAGGGCAGTGAATGTTGAACCCCATTGACCTGAGAGTCCTGTCAGCCTGTCTGCTCCCCGGCAGGATTTCAAGGTAAGCACGGACATAATGGCGAGTAACGTGTGAAAGCAGCGGCAACATTCCTTTTTCATGTTTTGCAAGTTCCCTTGCACAGGCTCCGAGTAGGACCCTTAAGCCCATCTCACTGTGATATTCCGTATTCAGGGGTACAGATGCG
>DUIO01000355.1:3179-3562 GCA_013330315.1 Methanosarcina sp.
GCAGTTGCTGCAACATTGATATCCCGGTTCAGCTCCATCTCCGGGTTATAGAACACCGGCGCTGCCGAGGGAGGAAAATTTGCATCCGGAGGTGGGACCGGAACCAGAACCTTTGTTGTCCCTTCCACTATAGTTCTGCAGATCATCTAAAATTGCTATACTTTGGGATATTATTTTACAGTGATGGTCATCTGCATGTTCGGATAACCCTGGGCGTTGAAATTATAGCTTCCTGGCTCATTGAACGTGTAATTAAAGGTATTCCCGTATCCTAGCCTTTGGTCCTCAAAAAGCCCTTCCTCACTTGTCAGGGTAAAAACGCTGTCTTCAAAATTCCTCCATACAACCAGGTCCCCTTTGTTAATCTCCAGTTCCGAAGGAAT
>DUIO01000017.1 GCA_013330315.1 Methanosarcina sp.
TCCGCAGCCGTCGCAGATTTCTTTTTTAAGGTTGACACCCCCACCTTTCCTTTTTGTCAGCGCGCCAAGAGGACAGGCTCGCATGCAGGGAGGGTCCACACAGGCATGGCAGACAATTTGAGCATAAGGAGTTTCTATTCCACCCTTTGTCTGGATATCAATTCTGCTGTTTTTCAAAGATATGGTGTCGTACCAGGTCCTTGCGCAGGCCATCATACAGGAGTAGCAGCCTATGCAACGGGCTGGATTTGCAACTTTTAACCTTTTTGCCATTGTTTTCCCACTCTGGATTCCCTTTTATGGAAAATAGTTCCCTCAGTTTATATAATATGGCATTGAAATGCCGCAGCAGTCCGGCTCCGGGTTTGTCGAGAATTCGGAGACTGGTAAAGCTTTTTGTGTATATAACTTTCCCATAATATATTAATGCTGTATTAAAAAAGTCCCTTCCTTTAATATAAATAGAAAAGTCTTTATTGTCGTATCACATAAACAGGATAGCGGATTCCGGTTTGCTGAATCGCCGAAAAAATAGTTATCGGAGATATTTGGTCGGGAAGATTCATATGCAGCAGGATGAAATTATACAGCACGACAAAATGATGCAACAAAACAAAATGATAATTGGTACCTTCGGCGTATTGTTTATTTTGTTAGCGCTAGTAAGTTTGTACTGGATCTGACTTCAAAGCCCTATGGGTTAGGGAAAGGAGTCCGAAAGAAGCGTTGAGTTAAGCATTTGAAGGTAAAGCTTTCTTCCGGAATGCCTGATATATTTCCCTTAAAGCTCAGATACGGAAAATGTATATAAAAAACCGGATTTTTTTATGTGATTCCGGTCAGTTACCTGAAATTCATCCTGGGCCTCAGGGAGTCTAATTCACTGGACTTTTCTTGCAGGTCATACAGGCTGATATTGGTTCCAGCTTATTAGCCGACCCGGCAGAGGACGTTGTAGAAAAAATGGTCAGCTTAAATCGCGGAACATAACTCATCATTACACTTTATTCCATACCCGGAAAAGAAGCCCCAAGAAGATGTCGTTGTAAAAAGGGTCTGGAAAGGTCTGGAAAGAGGTGCAAAGACAGGAAGTAAGCAGGGAGTGTGAACCTGCAAAAGAGTAATCGTGGAGAGGCCCTGAAAGAAGAGGAGGAGAAAAGGGATTTAATTTTTCCTTAATTTCAGGGTTACTATTTTCGGATAGATTTTTTTAAAGTTACTTTTTACATTATCACGATAATTTTATTTCATGATAATTTTTGGATAAGATATCTTCATGAAAAGATCTACTTTCAAATCCAAAAAGTTATTTGGGTTATCCCTTAAACCTGGTCAGTTTATTCCTTTAAAACTACTTGGTTTATTCGTTTCATGTATAAACCGTTAAAAAATAAACTGTGAAAGAATAAACTNNTGAAAGAATAAACTGTGAAAGAAAACTTGCTGACGAAGGAAAATGGAAAACTTTTTATCCTTATTTTACATAAATAATACTGTAGATTTCGTTTTTTGTAATTACAAATCAGTTATCGGAGATATTTGACAAATCTTAAAGGAAGGTTTCCTATGCAGCAGAACAATGTGATAATTGGCACATACGGTGTATTGTTTACCTTTGTTTTAATTATTGCCCTGTTGTTACTTTAACACACTCATTACAGTGGTTTTGCAACGGTTTTGGTCTCAGTCCTGAAACCGGCAACGAGAAACGCGCTGGCTTGGTCTTTTTTAGGGCCTTAATCTGAAATATACATTCAATCTTCCATGAAGATCAAGTTCTTAAAAAGCTTCTGCTGAAGAAGTGGCCGAAAAGAAGGAGCTTTGGGAATAGGATCAACTTCTTTTATGAATCGAAAATCTCGGGACGGCGGAGGCTGTAGAAACTTATCTCCTAAGGCTATAATACCCCTCCCTCAGGACCGAAGCTTTAGGGTAAAATTACCTGTTCTATCTAAAAATCATATTTGAATTGTCTGAAATATTAATCTCGGCAAATTATTAAGTGGTGCAAATAAAGATACCTGAGTTAAAATCGCGTACTAGAATCTTCATTAATCTACCAAACACAAAAAATGTTTTTATCTTACAGGACTATCATACAGGTAATATACATTAAAAAATGTGGAATCAAAAAATTAACAAAAAAGAAAAGTAAATAGCCTTATTTTTATTTATGATACTTCTTTATTAAATTGCAATCTTTTTTCCAAAGTTTTCAAGCCTTTTTTCCAAAGTTTTCAAGCAACTTGGTCATTAATCGCCTGCATTCTCTTCGAATGTCTACCCTGCCTGGCATGTCATGCTCCTTCCGGACATAATTTCCTCCCACGAGTTCATCCCTGCAGTTTTCAATTATCTTTTTAGGAGCAAATAAGGGCTAATCCCCGCTTTTTCAAAGGCGGGATACATCCCGTCAACTTCAACGCGGTAACCTTCATTTGAGTAAAATTACATAATATAGTGTTATGCCTAAAGTAAATCGTTATAGAATCTATCCAACAAAATCACAGGTTACAAAGCTTAATTCTACTTTTGAACTTTGTAGATGGGTTTATAATGAAACTCTGGCATTATTTACTTAAAAAACTCGTAATTATTTAAAATCGTGTAATTATGTAATATTTAATATTGTATTATATCCTAGCTCAAGAATTCAGTTCCTGAAAACCTGATTATAATTTTCCATATAGACATTTTTGGGTACTGATTTTATTGCAAGATATAAAAGGATAGGCAGAATTAATACATCATCCAGATATCCAATGACGGGTATGAAGTCAGGTATCAAGTCGATAGGAGACAACGCATAACCTGTGGCAATCCATAATATTATCTTTGCGATTCGAGGTGTTCGGGAATCTGCATATAGAAGCCTGCAAAGCTCTATATACTTTTTTGCGTCATCTTTTATTTCTTTCAATTTTATTCTTTTAAGTCTCATTTTCAGATGGTTTATTTTTTTATTTCATTTATTTCTTTATTTCATTTTTGATTTCTAATTTTATTTTTTCTTTTACTGGTTAAAAAGCTCTGATAAATTTTTTAATATTCTTACACATGGATACTTCAAAAATTCATTTTCTTTTGTTGTCCCTGTAATTACTGCCGCAAAATCAACACTTGCCGCTAAAGCCGTTTTAGCATCTATCACGCTATCACCAACATAAAGCACACCATTCGACTGTGCGTTAAGGCTGTCAATAGCTAATAATAACCCTTCGGGAGACGGCTTTGGCAGTTTAACATCTTCTCCGCCCACAATAACATCTACCAGGTCTAAAATGCCGTGTGTATTTAATGTTTCAATTATTCTGTAATGAAACTTTGTAGTCACGATTCCAGTGTTGATTCCATCGCATTTTAACCGTTGCAGTGTGCTTACAGTATCCTCAAAGAGCACAGTGTTTTTTGACATAACCTCGTCAGCTTTTTCCCTGAATAAGTTTTTAAAACTATTTATCACGGCTTTATCCTTATTGCCGGTTAGCTGCACAAATGCTTCGTCCAGTGACAGCCCTACAGTTTTCCTTATGCTTTCACAATCACATCCGGGAATTTCCAGTCTGTTAAAAGCATGGTTAAAACTTGATACAATACCTTCGGTTGCATCTGCCAGTGTGTAGTCAAAGTCAAAAATAATGGTATCGTACTTCAAATTCCCACCTGAATCTTTTAATTTGACGCCCCTTAAAGAGTATTCATGCTATTTTATCTATTTTATTGAATACTCTATTCCCCAAAATCTCATTTCCTTATTTCTTATTTCCCTGTCTTATGTTTGTCCTGATATTTTTTTGTCACAGACATGTCGGTTTTGCTATACAGTCAATGATCTCTCCTCAGACCATTGACGGGTAACAGAACGGCGGGCAAGAAATAATTTTGATAACTCACTTTATTAATTTTAGTTATAGAAGACCGATATTCCAGGCAATTTATCGGAGTCTGCTCAAAAATCATTAGAGAAAAAAATTACCGATGAGGTTTATTTATTNNTCATTAGAGAAAAAAATCGCCAATGAAGTTTATTTATTCTTTATCTTTTTCAAGCTTATCAAGAGTAGAATTTTTAAGATTCAAAGCATTAATATCCTCAGTATTAATCCTTAATGCATTTTCTACTGCAAATAATGCTTGTTTATATCTTCCGAGTTCGAAGAGAATTGCCCCTTTATTGTACCAGGCTTCAAATATATTCGGATTTTTTTGCAGCGCCTTATCAAACGCCTTCAGAGCTTCTTCGGGCCTGGCGAGTTTATAAAGAGCGGAACCTTTAAAGCTCCAGAAATCTGCGTTCTTGGGTTCAATCTCCAAAGACCTGTTTAACGCGCTGAGTGCTTCTTCGTATCTGCCAAGCATGTAAAAAGCAAAACCTTTATTTCCCCAGGTTTCTGCATCCTTTGGGTTACTTTCAAGAATCTTATTAAATTCTTTTAACGACTCTTCATATTTGTCCAGATCAAAGAAAGCTGTGTTTTTACTCGGAGATCTGGAATTTTTCAAGCCGCTATCCGGAGAACCCATTCCTTTGATCAGCTTCTTTTTTTCAAGAGTATGAAGCATGTTTTTATTATCCTGTATTTCCGAATCTTCCGGAAAGGCGTTTGAAGCTTCATTAAGAGTGTCAATCGCCTCTTTGTATCTTCCTAGTTTACACAGGGCAAAAGCCTTGAATTTCAAGGCATATTTGTAATTTATACCGATATTTTTTTCCCGATAATCAAGCTCTTCTTCAGAAATTTCTTTTCTCATACTCTCAAGGGCATCATCGAAGGCATCTATTGCTCCGTTATATTTGCCAGTTTTATAAAGAACTGTGCCTTTAATGAGCCATGCCTCGGTGAAATTTTTATCTCTGGATGTTTCTTTATTAAGAAATGATAGTATTTTACTGATTATCAGGGTACTCTTGTTTTTTAATGGGAAATCTTTGTTCTGCATTAAAGCCCCGATAATGTCAATTACTTCCAGGTAATCCTCTCTTTCTTTATATCTTCCCGAACTGGTGGTCTCCTCTGTCTTTAACGAGTTCCTCGCTGGTTGTTCGAGTTCATACTCTTCATCTTTTGCAGTCATAACCCAGAACCCCGCTAAATCATAATCAAAAATCATTTGATTTTCATGAGCTTAAAATCCATGCAGTTTTCTTTCAACCGGTGAGCACCATGGTAATTAGCCCGGCATTCTCCGGTAATTACCCCAGGATATATATTTACAGCAAAATACTAAAACATACTTCTCAAAAACAGATGCCTGACAAGGTAAACATCCTTGAAACTTGCCGCAACTTCCTGTTAATCTTTCCTTAATACCATAATGTTCTTCAACCCCATTAGCCATGCCTGAACGCTAAAGATACGAGATTACGGGCTGTATTAAAAAATACTAAAAATCAAAGTATAAGTCTGATTTTGAGAATTTTCGGCACGCTGACTATTAATTATAAATACTATTTTTCTCTCTATACTACTCTACAAATAGAAAGAAGAAATAAGGTTAATTTCTTTAGATCATAAATACATATAAAATAGTTCCACACGTATGCTTTGTTTAAAGTACTTTGTTAAGTTATCGAGCATAATTTTTGTTAAAAATATATTCGATATGTGTAAATTATTTTGTGAGTTAAGATTAAGGTGCGTTAATTGAAATAATTGAGACTTGATTCACTGGAAAATAGAGGTAGTTTAGGGAATGAAAAAATACGATGTAATCGTTGTCGGAGCCGGTGTAAGCGGGCTTCTGGCTGCTTTGACGCTTTCCAAGCATGGAAAGAAAGTCCTTATTCTTGAGAAGGGACGGTATCTTGGGGGAAACTGCAATAGCTACATGGTAGACGGGTATCAGGTGGATACGGGAGCACATGCGATAACCCATCTGATAGAAGGGCCTCTTCCAAGGTTAATGGATAATTACTTTGATTTTTTACCCGTATTTGAGGACTACGGGCATTATTATGTCAGGACCGAAAATGATCTGGTCAAGGTCCCTTCGAACCTGAAGGACTTCGTGACTTTTGATGTGCTTCCGAGAAAGGACAGACTTCTTCTCTCACAGACCCTGACAAAGGCACTTACTCTTTCATCCTTCGGAATAGACCTTTCAGACCAGTCAGTTTATGATTTCATTCCTAAAAACCTTTGTAAAGATACCTATGACTTTGTGGATACGATNNCCTAAAAAACGCCAGTCAACCGAGTCCATTTTATCTTCGATCCTTCCGTATCACCTCCATGCTTCTTTGCAGGCCCGCGTGGATAAAGTTGCCCAGCCCTTCACATCCCTGGAAAGGCTTGCCACAAATAAAGTAAACTACTCGCAGGGCTATCCAAGGAAAGGATTAAAGGCGCTGCTGAATGCTATTCTTTATTCTTTGCCCGAAACCGTTGAGATAAAAACCGAGTGTGAAGTTACAGGTATTCTTGTTCAAGACGAGAGGGTTTATGGTATAGAGGCGGATGAAATCTACCTATCTGACCTGGTTATTTATAGCGGCTTTGCAACCGATCTTCCGAAGCTCGTTAAAGACCTGCCGCAGACTTACAAAGAAGCATGGAGGTGATACGGAAGGATCGAAGATAAAATGGACTCGGTTGACTGGCGTTTTTTAGGCTCGAACCTGCCGATCATGGCATC
>DUIO01000133.1 GCA_013330315.1 Methanosarcina sp.
GTTGCAGTCCTGGCCAGATGCACAAATGGTGTTCTGGCGTGCTCAGGTGATGATGGTTATCCTTATGCAGTTCCACTTAGTTATGTCTACCTCAACGGCAGAATTTATTTTCATTCGGCAAAAGCCGGACACAAAATCGATGCAATTAAGAAGAACCCAAAGGTATCTTTTACAGTAATAGATGAAGATAAGATAGTAAGCGAAAAATATACAACGCATTTCCGTAGTGTTATTGCTTTTGGCAAAGCAAGAATCGTTGAAGGTGACGAACGGCTTGAATCTTTCGCGGCACTGGTTGATAAGTATTCAGGAAATCAACCTGAGGAAGCAAAGAATAAGGAAATATCAAGATGCACACAAGCTCACATTATAGCAATTGATATCGAGCATATAACTGGTAAGGAAGCTATTGAGTTCGTCGGGGCTAAAAAATAATAACTATTTTCTATACATAGATCACTTTTTTATTATATTTTCTCCCAGGCTCCCTCAAATCCTTCAATTGGAAATTATGTGATTGCGCCCTGTTTAGAAGTTGATTCTTTGTCAAAGCATATTACAGCAAATTAAGTATTCTAAGAATCCAAAGTATGAAGATATCAATACCAAAGTGCATGAAGGCGACCTGAGAAAAAGATAAAAAATCCTTTTTCAAGGATTTTTATAATTATTTCAAATTATACATATCAGAATTTGATTCGGTCAGGGAAAAGGTATGTAAGTAACAGCGTCTCCAGCAACGTATTCCATGAACCCGCCAGCGGTATATGAAACTGGTTTCCCATCAATTTTTCCATTAACCTCATAAGTTCCGATCATTTCCCAGATAATCCGATATTTTTCTGCTACCGGGACTCCATTTGAATCAGTTATTAGTACGAGTACCGGAAGAGGGGCACAATGATCCAGATCTGTCGTGAACGTTATATCCAGATAATCACCGGAGTCTGAAGAGGCAAGTATATCTGTTTTAAGAGGCAGGGGGAACGAACCTGGAGGCATATAACCATTTAAGTATGGTACCGGGACAGGACCGACATAAGGATCTGAATGTGTGACCTGTATATCCTCACCACTGAAGGTGGCAACTATTTCCCTGTTTCTCCATAACCTCAGGACTGAACTGAAGGATTGAGTATAACTGGCATCAGTAATATTCCCAAAGCTGAGTGAATATTTTCCGATGTCACTCCCATTTAAACTGTTTTTTGTCTGAGTAGTTTGTCCCCAGTCCCATCCAAGATCGTCTCCCCAATTCCAGTATCCCCAGTTGTGGTCGTGATAGCCTCTTGCATTTTTCAGAGTGTATGTTTTCCCGTTAACAGTGAGGTTCCCATTAACTTTCATCTTCGGGGAGGCCACTATCCAGTTGATTTCTCCTCCGTATAAAGGAGAGAAATCAGTAGCGCTAAAAACGGGAGAGGGTTCCACTTCCGGCTTGAATAACGCATCAAAGACCGAAGATCCGTCTTCGGACATGACACGAACCGAATAGCCCTGTGGAGTCAGTTTAACACTGTTGCCAGCTATCATGACGTCTGGCGTTTCAGAAGAGTATTCTGTAGCATCTATTGGATAGGTTACATAATAGGCATTTGATCCATCAATGGTATAATAATCAAGAAGCATTTCAGAGATACCAAAGTATCCATTCAGTTTAAATGTACAGATAAGTGAAAGACCCTGCTCCTCATCTATAACATTGAAGTAATGCCATTCGTTGTACAGAGGCATGAGACTGCTATCTGCCGGAGGATGAAAAGCATCAACCTGCTTAAGTTCTCCAACCAAACTGTTACTCTGGTCTGTAAGAGCAACCCCTGAAAATACTATCAGCAAAAAAAATACAAGAATTATCGGTTTTAACAATTCTCTAATTTTCGTATGTAACACCCCTTAGCACGACAAGAATAATTCTTACACTCAAAAGACGATTTAATTTCCAGAATTTTCTTGCCTTCACAGTTATACATACAGCAGATTATAAAAACGTGCGTAAATAAAGTCTTAAATTTACTTTTCCACGTTTCCACAAAAAAACCAGAATCTTATCCTAATTTATAGAACTAAAATAAACAAAGTTTTCTGGATGAACAGGAAGAGACTGTCAAGAGAAATATGCTTTAGAAATATTGCTTATCCTGTTCCCCCCAGTCCTCCTTAAAATCCTTCGACTTAAAGATCCGAGGATTGTGCAGCTTTTCACACCTCTTAAATCTTGTATCATAGTCAAGAGGCTTGAATCTTTCGAGACACTGGTTGATAAGTATTCAGAAAATCAACCTGAAGAAGCCAGGAATAAGGAAATATCAAAATGCACACAGGCTCATATTATAGCAATTGATGTCGAGCATATAACTGGCAAGGAAGTCATTGAGTTCGTCAAGGCTAAAAGAGAATGACTATTTTCTATAGTCAAGAACTTTTGCAAATATATACCCCGTCTTCGTCCTGTTTGATTAGTGAAGTATCATTAAGAAAAGAGAAGGCAAAAAGTCTAATCAGTGGTTATTTTTCAGTTTCCAGCAAATTGAGAATAGCCAGAATCTCATCTTTTAAAGCCGGAATATCTACTTCCACAGTATACCAAACATCATTTAGATTAACCCCAAAATAATGGTGAATTAACCGGCCCCTCATGCCTGCGATATCACTCCAGGGAACCTTTGGATATTTCTCCCTGAAATTTCGGGATAAGTTTTTGGTAGCTTCACCTATGATCTCAATCTGCCTGATCGTTCCGTCTTGAACTAGGTTGCTGGAGAGAAAATCTTCTTTTTCCATACCTTCAGTATATTCTTCAATCCTTTCAATTGAATTAAGGATATGGCTAAGGTAAACCACATCACTTTTTTTCATGTTGAGATCACTTTTGCTTCCCTTTTAATCCCATCAATAAGGTAAGGACTTATTGACTCTTCGGTAAGCAAATCCACCTTTACTCCAAGTAATTCCGATAGTTCCCTTTCAATTCGTACAAGGTTTAACAGACCTTTAGTTTCGGAAAACTCCACCAGAATATCGATATCATTTTCCGGCTTTTCTTCTCCTCTAGCATAAGAACCAAAAACAGCTACTTTCGTTGCCCCTTCTTTTTCAAGGAAAGAAGAGATTTTTTCGAACAGCTCTTTGTGCCGGACAGCGTTCTCCATGCCAGTATATTTTGTTTGTGATCATTTAAAGGTATGTGGAATGAAATGATGGTAAAAAAGAGAAAATAGAAATTAGTGGAAACCGTATGAGATAACTTTTTGGATCTATTTCCGCCCCAGCCCCCTCAAATACTTTGATTGGAAATTCTACAATTGCGCCTTTTTAATATGTCAACCTTTGGAAATTTACCGCTCACGAATCTTAAATAGAAAGAAATATATGCGGCAAGCATACTTAATAAATATTAGTGCAATGTGATTAAAATCTAGAAGGTACTTTATTGCTCCAAATTACTGAAGAAATCCATACAAAAAATATCAATGGAAAAAACAAAACCTACTCGATAGAGTTTGTTCAGGGAAGCTTAGTAATTATATGCACATACAAAGGAGAAAAGAGAGATAGAAAAACTATCAACCAAGTTCCCTTTATTAAAATTCATGGGAAGAAAGCCGTCCAAATTACCGGATGGTTATGTATGTTTTTTGGGCTTGCGATTTTGATTGGAACTGCCATAATTTTAGTTTACTTAATAAGTCAAAATTTTGAGGAAGGGATCTATTTTCCAGTATGTCTCATTGGATTTTATGCAGGAACAGAAATTTGCTCAATTGGAAACTCTTTGCTTTGGAAAGTAAGATATGTAAAAGCTACCAGATGTAAAAGGTGTCACAAGAACTATGCTTACGAAGAAATAGAAGAACCTGACATCAAAGAAATAAGTACAGAAGAATCATATGTGGTCACAGTAACTCGAAACTGGAGATGCAAATATTGTGGACATATTGACAGCAGTGAAAGTCCTGAAAAGATAAAAGCATATAAAGGGCTAAAAGAGATAAAAAGGGCAGCCAAAGAAATAAAATGTGAAAGATGCGGAAAAACAGAGTTTAACTTTGAGTATAAGAATCCTGATATAAAAGAAGACCCGTTTGGAAAAAACTGTGGTTCAAACCGAGACTAAATATTATAAATGCAATTACTGCGGAAACTTAAATATAACCGAAGAGGAAACTGTATACGAAACCACTCTTTTGGATTTTCTATGAATCCAAGCTCTTACTTTCCCTCTTTTCCAGAATAACATTTAATCTGTGAGTATTTAAAGTTGCTACCAGCAGAACTGAAGATAAAACATAGCTGAAAACCAGCAGAAGCGATATAACTTTTATATTATATTTCCGCCCCAGCCCCCTCAAATCGTTCGATTAGAAGTTCAAAGATTGGGCCGTTTTTAAGATTCTTACATATGGAATAATATAGTCGGTAAATTTAATAGCCGGGCTCTAGATATTATAGATTGAAAATATATTCAAGGGAGCTACCATAACCCCGGAGTTTACTTTTTGGGAAGCGGGAGAGTATATTCAAAGAAAATAAGAAGATGATATGGTACGCCAGATAAACTTAAAGAGAACTTAAACTTCGAGGAAAGCACAGGCTGGGATAAACTTAAAGATTTCTTAAAGGGTATATTAATAGCCCTTTTTATTATGCAAATTTTTTATTTTGTTAGCGAAGATGTTATTAAGAGAAGCAAGACTATTTTCGCAGTTTCTGTATCAGAAGAATCCGAGTTTGCTGTTTACCTTACAAATGATACAAAATATGAATTATGGGTTCTGGATTTTTATAGTGGTCCCGAGAGAATCAACGTATCAGTAAAAAAAGATTCCCATACTGCATTTGAAGATACTTTCATATTAATGCATCCTGAAGGAGATTATCTACCTTATCATCCAGATTTTACCGTAAAAGAAAACGGAACTTATCAAGTACATATGAAGCCACTGGATTCAGGAGATGTAAGAATAGGAATCAGGAAAATCCATGGATTTTCCACATCCTTCATTTAAAGCAAATTGCAGGCAAAAGTGAGTTTACTCATACTTTATCTCTACCTGCAAACCGAAGCGACATAGCTTTTTCATTATATTTCCGTCCCAGTCCCCTCAAATCCCTCGAGTGGAAATTTTTCGCTGATGCTGATGTTGAAAAAGAGAAGAAAACTTAACTTTGATTTATCAAACCTTTTTCCTTAATTCCTCATACATCTCCCGTGAAATCCTGCTCTGCTTCAGGATTTCCTTGATCAGACCAGTGCCTAAATCTTCATTTCCATGAACAGGCACCACAGTCTTTCTACCGTCAGGATGAACGTATCTCACATGGCTACCGACCTGATGCACCTTTTGAAATCCAAGCATCTCAAGTATTTTGCACATATTCCTTCCGCTTACAGGAAGGAGCCTGCTCATACTTTTACCTCTACCTGCTGAATTCCAATAAATTTCAGCGGCAGGACATCTTCAAGTTCCTCAGCCTCAAGACAAACCTGTATCGCTTCCTTTATACGCTCCATAGCCTGTTCCACAGTTTTTCCCTGTGTATAGCAACCTGGGATGTCAGGAACTTTTGCAATATATATCCCATCTTCGTCCTGCTCGATCAGAACAGTATAATTCAAGCTCTTGCCTTCCATCTTTACCAGAATAACATTTAATCTGTGAGTATTTAAAGTTGCTACCGGCAGAACTAAAGATAAAAGTTTAAAGAAAAACAGCAGAAGATGAATCAATATAACTTTTTTATTATATTTCCGCCCCAGCCCC
>DUIO01000280.1 GCA_013330315.1 Methanosarcina sp.
TAAATATTATCGGAATCCTGCTACTGTTGCTCCTAGCTGTTTATTTTTATTTCTCTTTTCGGAAACGGGAACTTGAGGTAAAAGGGCATAAGATCAGGGTCCCTGAGCCAAAAATTGCTTTCATGCAGCTCGCGTTATCCTCAGGAGACTATCTGCTTCCTGGAACCATCATATACCTGCTCCTTCCATCAAATCCGCAACTTACTCTACTGCATGTCCTGGCATTTTTGGCTCTGGCGCAACTGATAGGGCTGATAAGCACAGTTCCCGGCGGATTAGGAGTTTTTGAGGCGGTCATGCTTTTTATGCTTGAACCTTACTTTGCCACCGTAGATATTATAAGGCCTCTTGTACTCTTCAGGCTCGTCTACTATTTTGTTCCATTTTTACTGGGCTTTCTGACCCTTATATTCCACGAATTTGAAGAGAGGAAAGAGACCCTGAAAAAAATAGGGAGGGTTACATATTCAAGCCTCTCAGAAATAATACCCCAGATGTTTTCGGTCTTTGTTTTCCTGGGAGGCATTTCCCTCCTCTTCTCCGGAGCCATGCCTTCAAACCCCAGATACTTGCATGAAATATCCTACATTGTTCCTCTTCCTCTCATTGAAGCCTCCAGGCTTTTCGGAAGCATAATAGGTGTACTGCTTCTTCTCCTGGCAAACGGGCTCTGGAAAAGAATCGATGGGGCTTATGTGCTTTCTCTCATAGTCCTTTTCCTGGGAGGAATATTTGCTCTCCTGAAGGACTTTGATGTTCATGAAGCCACAGTGCTTTTTACGATGTTTATTCTCCTGCTTCCCTCAAGAAAACACTTTTACAGGAAATCCTCCCTCTTGCACCAGTCATTTAGCAGGGAAAACATAATTGCAATAGTTCTGGTGCTCGTAAGCTTTGTCTGGCTCGGATTCTTTTCATACAGGAACGTAGAGTATTCAAATGAACTCTGGTGGCAGTTTGGGGTCAATTCTCAGGCTTCAAGCTTTTTAAGAGCTATGGTAGGAGTCTTCTTCCTCCTGCTTGTCCTCGGAGTCATGAAAATGCTTAGCCCTTTTTCAAGAGATATCCATCTTCCGGGAAATGAAGAGATTGAGCTTGCAAAATCGATTGTAAAGGAAAGTCAGGAAACCTGGGGGAACCTGGCGTTTACAGGAGACAAACATCTGCTTTTTGATGACAGAAAAAAAGCTTTTTTAATGTACGGAGTCTCCGGAAAAAGCTGGATTGCAATGGGAGATCCTGTAGGTCAGAGTGACCAGATAAAAGAACTGATCTGGGACTTTTATGAAATGAGCAAACTACATCAGGGAAGAGCCGTTTTTTATGAAGTAAGCGAAAAATATATTACAATTTACCTTGACATCGGCCTGACCCTCATCAAAATAGGTGAAGAAGCCAAAGTGCCTCTGAAACTATTTTCTCTGGAAGGCAGCGCAGGCAAAGATTTCCGTTATACGGTGAGAAATGTTGAGAAAAAAGGTTACAGATTTGAAATTGTCCCCCCGGAAGAAGTAACTGCTCTCATACCCGAGCTCAAAAAAGTCTCGGACGCCTGGCTGGAGATAAAGACCGGAAAAGAGAAAAGATTCTCTGTGGGTTTTTTTGACGAAAAATACCTTAGCAATTTCCCTCTTGCACTTGTAAGGAATGATGAGGAAATTGTTGCTTTTGCAAACATATGGGCAGGAGGAAATGGGGAAGAACTCAGCGTTGACCTTATGCGCTACGGTTCTAACGCCCCTGACAGGACTATGGAATACCTCTTTGTCAAGTTGATGCTAAGGGGAAAAGAAAACGGGTATAGCCGCTTCTCTCTGGGGATGGCTCCCCTTTCAGGCCTTGAGAAGAGACAGTTCGCCCCCCTCTGGCATAAAGTTGGGTCTCTGATCTTTGCTAACGGAGACTATATTTATAACTATAAAGGCCTGCGGGATTTTAAGGAAAAGTTCAATCCTGTCTGGAGCCCGAAGTATGTTGCTCTTCCCACAGGACTTAAGAAGAGCCTTGCACTGAAAGATATTGCAACCCTAATTTCAGGTATGAAAGATCCTTTTAAAGATCTCTTTTAAGGATGCGTCATTTCTTCGAACCTGTCCAGCAGCTTAAACATAAATTCTTTTGTGCCGGCAAGATACATTTCCTGTCCGAGCATCTCTTCTTTTTTCTGGATAAAAGGTCCGCTCCCAATCGCAAGCCCAAATCTCCCAATCATTGATTTAATCCTCTCATCCGTAACCTCGGGGTGAAACTGTAGGGCTATAACCCTATTTCCGTAAATAAAGCCCTGGTTTTCACATCCCTCGCTGCGGAAAAGATGCATAGCCCCATCAGGAATGTCAAAAGTCCGGGAATGCCAGTGAAAGACAACGATATCTTCGGGCAGCCCTTTGAGAAATTCGAGTTTATTTCCAGCTACTGCTGCCTTTATAGGAAACCAGCCCATTTCCCTGCACCTGTTGTCATAAACACGTGCACCGAGCACATCGGCAAGTAGCTGGGCGCCAAGACATATCCCGAGAATCGAGTTACCTGCATTGATTGCCCGTTTGATAAAGGCTTTTTCATCATTTAGCCAGGGGTTTTCTTCGTAATCGTAAATTCCCATAGGACCGCCCATAATGATGAGGAGGTCAAAAGAATCGAAGGCTGGCGGGTTTTTAGTTTCGTAAAAGCGAGTAGACTCCAGGGGATGGTTTCTGGTTCTGGCATATTCTTCTATACTGCCGAGTGTGTTGAGGGCGGAGTGCTGGAGGACATGGATTTTCATGAGAGATCGGTTTTACTTTAGTAAATGAACTATTAGAGTTTTCCATTCAACATCAGGATCCAGAAATTATTTCCTTACCTCCTGGAAGCATTTTTCGATTAACAGTGAGCATAAAACTCGTCCGCCAGTCTGTCTGGAGGCTCTGACTAAAAGCTAATTTCTATAATGGCTATTGAAAGAGAACGATTCAGCTTATGCGGCTATTTTTGCTACTCCGGAAGGATCAACACTAACCACAAACCATAAGCTAATAGTTAACAGAAAACATAGATAAGAGTATACCAGAAATCCTGTAAAGGAAGCTGGGGAGGGAGTAAAATGACCAGGATAACAGACGAACTGGTGATTCGCGGAAATCATATAAAAAACCGAATTGTAATGGCTCCTATGGTTACTTTTTCGTTTCATGGAGACGATAGGTCTTATTATGGCAAGCAGCACATCGAGCATTATACGAAACGTGCAAAAGGCGGTGCCGGTCTTATTATTTTGCAGGCCACAGGTGTATTCGGTGCTGTAGATTCCACAGGCATGTGGTCAGCAGATGATGTTGCGGCTTTAAAGCAAATTGTGAGCAACTGCCATAAGTACGGCACGACGGTAATGATACAGCTCCATTGTGGCAATTTGGATGTCAACGAGTTGTCGGATGCAGAAATTCATTCGATACAGATGAACATGAAGCAGGCAGCCATCCACGTCTGTGAAATCGGTTTTAATGGGGTTGAATATCATTTCGCACATGGGTTTACCTTATGCAAGTTTCTTGATGCGTCTTACAACCGCCGGGTAGACCAGTACGGCGGTGATTCTCTGAACAGGGCAAGGATTCTAACGAAAATTCTGCCGGAGATCCGGAACAATACTCATAAAAGTTTCATTGTCGGTGTGCGTATGGGTGAGTACCTGCCGGAAAGCAGCGACGGCATTGAAGTAGCCAGAGCTTTTGAAAAAGCCGGAGTTGATTTGCTTCACATTTCATTTGGCATGCAGCCTCCTACAAACCCGGTTCCGGAAGGTTTCATATGCAGTCCCATAACCTATAGCGGATGCAAGATCAAAAAAGAAGTGAACATTCCCGTTATTGCAGTCAATGAAATCCGCACGGAAGAACAGGTACGGTTTTTAATTGAGAATGATTACGTTGATTTTGTTGCCATTGGCAGGGGAATGTTGGCTGATCCTGAGTTTGCCAATCACGTGATAAACAGCGAGCCCGTAGACACATGCTCGGGATGTAAGAGGTGTTTCTGGTTTACAGATCACACGCTTTGCCCGGCAGTAAAAGATAAGTAAAATTGTGAGAATTTAAATGAGGACTTATTCTATTTTTTTCATATCAAGCTCAATAGTACCTGCATTTTTGAGGTGAGCTCCTGTAATAATGCCTATAACACGACGCTCATAATCAATGGCCGAAAGTGTGGAAATTCTCCATAAACACGCAGGATACCTGATTGAAATAAATTTATTTATATCTAATAATGCATTTCTAAAAGTTGATAGACGATGAAATTTGATACTATAATTCGAAGTTTTCTGATAGCTGTTTTAATATCCCTTTTAGCACTCCTTCTTGAGTCTGCTTACTACGGGTTGCGTACCGCTACTTACTCAATTACCGGTCCTTTTGTCAGCGCAGTTATAAACAGCCCCTTAAATATGACAGTGCTCGCTGCAATATTTGTATTCACTTTCGTGATAGTCTTGAATACATTAGTTAAAAAAGAAAGAGCATAAAAGAAGAAAATAAAAACAAAAGGACAGACAGGTAAATGATGTCAAAAAAGGATGTGCTCTGCCATCTGTTTAAACCTCCTTATCAATCAAACCTGCTAATAAGACTTTAAAAAACAGTTCATAGTTAATTTAGCATGCATACTGACAATAGCATTCTTTCAGCTTACAACTAATTTTAGCTCTGTATTTCAAAAAATATACGTATCAGGTTAAAAAGCCAGAAATCCGATCTTGAATTTCTGAGAGAACGCCGAATATACGTAATTTGTATTTCAAGTATATCAGCCCTGCTTAAGAAGAGGGCTATAATTGACTTGAAATTTTTTACGCCAAATTAATTTTTGCTTCAAAATAATTTTTGGTACAATTTATTTAATATAATTTATGCTATTACTATGTTCTGGAGTTGGGAAACGGAATTGGGGTATCATCAGAAATAAAAGAATTACCTGGAGACCGCTGATCCTTCTTTGAATTACTTGCTTGGGGGAGCATAATATTCGAAGAGGCTGTATTGGGGGATACAGTAAAACAGCGCCTCCGGGTTTCTTCTAATTGTCTGTTCAGAAGATTCTATCAAATATAACATTAATCTAAGTAATCTAAGAGGCTTTTTCACGAAGAATCTAAAGTTATGTCCAAGATGTCGTTCCAAACTGAACGTGAGCTCAGACGGTAGGGTCTATTACTGTACTAACTGTAAATACTGGAGAAAACTGGGTCCTGTAAGACTTGATTAAATAATGATCTATAAAGTGAAGAGGACTGAATTTTGAATCTTTTGCAGTATAAAAATGCACTACACGCGAAATAACCAATTTTCTATCCACATCAATGAATACTAAGCTCTCAAAAAACCCTGCAGGCCTCACTAGCGAAAACAGATAGATGTATTAGAAGTCTTACTCTTAAGAGAAATAACTTTAGAGCATAAGTATCTTACAACTACAGAAAAGATAAAAAGTGAAGAAATTATCAGGCTGATTCGCAATATATTTTTAATAATGATATTTCTGCCGCTATTTTCTCTTCACTATAAAAAGTAAATATGAGATTGATAAGCTCATTTAGTTAGAAAGTGTGGAATTGTACACGCTTGTCAATTCCATCTTAACTGGCCATGGTCCAGCATAACTCAAAGTTGCCTCTTCAGGATCTCCTTTTACTAAGTATACCATGCGTGTTTCAAGTTCTCCGCCTTTTCCAACTTCCACAGTTTGATGGTTAATCTCATCCGAATAAGTTGCTGTATCCGGTGTATATGTAATTCCATCAGCTGTAAGCGGCCAATAGTTCGGATTTGTGGACACCAATCCATCTCCTTCGTTTTTGAGGTATAGATTGACCAATACATAACTATAACCAAACGGAGCCACATAATACTCACCAATTTTTGAAGTGGTTCCAAACTCCCAATCCCAATAACAAACATCTGCAGATTCTTCTATTGGGGAAGGTGTAGCCTGGGGTTCACTACTCAGATCTCCGGATATAGTTGGAGAAGCAGATGGTGATGCAACATTTTGATCTTGAATGCCTGTGGAATGATTTTCACCACTTAAAGCTACACCTAAAGCTATTCCTGCAAAAAGTACCACTACTCCGATTAATACATTCATTAATTTTTTAGATATAGTCATTTATCTACACACCTTAATTTTCAATAAAATATTTAATTCACTGTAATATACATATAAAAATAGACAAATCAAGAGCAGTAAATATTAAAACCTTTTTATTTGTGTATTATGCGGACAAGGGAGACTCTATTTTGTTTATAATATGTAAAGCTTAGTCGGTGAGGCAGAGAGTCCGTAAGCAGCCAATTAAAACTGAATAGAAAAACAAGATATCAGAAAATATTGGAATTATTAAAAATAAATTTACATAATAAAAAATAATTCTTTTACGGATGCACATTCACTAAAAATATATAAAAAAACAAAATATTCTGAATATTAAGGATACATATGCCCTATATTGTGACAAATTATTAAAATGAAATCGGATGCAAAAATGAAATCGGATGCAATTTCCATATAAAAGACCTGTACTCAGAACGTTTCCATCCAGAACGCTTCTACATATGTGGGCACAACTTTTATAATTTACAAAAAATATGGTAACGAATATACAGTCAAAAACTAAAAGGATATCTGAAGGAAGTTGGAGAAAGATAGAAAAGAGAGGTCAAAAATAAAGAGAGGGCATAGCCTTAACCTTTTTTAAAATTCCCCATCAGTCATACTTGCCAAAAAGAGCGCTTATACTTTCACTTGTAACAATGCCTATTACTCGATGATCGGAATCTATCACGGGCAGCGCGGAAATCGAATGTTTTTCAATTATTGAAGAAGCGTGTTCAATCCTTTCGTCTTCATACACGTACTTTACATTCCTCGTTATGATTTCATCCAGTTCATTAATTTTGCAAGCTACTGCTTTTGTGATATCCCAGGAAGTGACTATGCCTTCGAGTTTTCCGTCTTCNNTAGAATTTCCGGTTCATGACATCGCTTACCAGAACTTCTGAGAGGAAGCTCCTTAGAAGGTAGCTCAGCTGTCCTTCTTCAAGAAGGAAGGCGTCGTGCCCGTACTGGGACCTGATTTCTTCGTACCTAGCATCGACTCCATTTGCAGTAAGGGCTGATACGATCTCCTGAGACTGGTAAGGAGGATAAAGCCAGTCCGAAGATATCGAGATTACCAGACATTTTGCACTAACTCCGGAGAAGCCTTCTATGAGGGAGCCGTTTTTTGCGAGGTCAAAATAGTCCACGGCTTTTGTAATATAAAGATATGAATTGGCATCAAAGCGTTTTGTAAAATTATCTCCCTGGTAGTTCAGGTAGCTCTCGACCTGGAAGTTTGGAGCAAATTCGTGAGAGAGCTCAGGGGATAGTTCGGATAAAGTTGTACCTGTACTTCCTGAAGTGCCTGAGGTTCCCAAAGTGCTGCTCAGGTTGCCGGAGCTGACCGTCGTACATGCAGCGTCTTTATCTCGCTGGAGCCTCCCGAACTTTTTTTGCATTGAAGCGTCGCTCAGGTAGGTAATGTGGCCTATCATGCGGGCAAGAGCGAGACCCTGCGAAGGTATCTTTTTTCCGTAGTAGTCTCCTCCGTTCCATTTAGGGTCATCGGTTATGGCTTTCCTGCCGATTGCTCCGAATGCGATTTGCTGCGGGGTTGTGGATGCAGTTGTCGCTATTGCAATTGCTTTTTTTACCATATCGGGATAGCTGACCGTCCACTGTAGCACCTGCATCCCGCCCATTGAGCCTCCTGCAACAGCAAAGAGCTGTTTTATCCCAAGATAATCGACCAGTTTCTTCTGGGCATTTACCATATCCCCGATAGTAATTACAGGAAAGGAAATGCCGTAAATTTTGCCGGTCTCAGGGTCTATGGAAGAGGGACCTGTAGAGCCTTTGCAGCCTCCAAGGATGTTTGAGCAGATTACGCAGTATTTTTCAGTATCAAATGCCTTATTGGGACCAATTACGACATCCCACCAGCCAGGTTTCCTGTCACCCTGATGAAATCCGGCAGCGTGGGCATCTCCTGTCAGAGCGTGGCAGATCAGGATAACATTGCTTTTGTCAGCGTTCATTTTCCCGTAGACTTCGTACTCTATCCTGACCCCGTAAAGGGTTTTCCCACTTTCAAGTTCGAAGGGTCCGGGAATTTTATAGTTCATTGAGCGGACTATTCCTACACTCTGACCTTTCTTTCCCAAAAAATGATTCTTAAAAGAAGAGTTTCCTGAAGAGATTGCCATAACCTGCCTCCTTCCTATTTCCGTTTTCTTCCACAGTCTCACCTTATCTCCAGAATATATTCAAAAAATTTACTCTATAGTGACATAGCCCACGATCAAATGTGTATGAGCAGACAGGGCTTCAGGCGTAATCCTGCCGGACCTGGCATTTTTCCCTATCTCCCCGATTCTCGCGTCTCTTACTTTATCTCCTCTAGTTTTCCGTATATGCAGTTTAAAAGTCAGAAGTGAGAATCGAACTCACATAATTCCGGGTTGCAGCCGGAAGCATCACCACTCTGCCATTCTGACGAATACTGTTTTCTACATATTCACAATTGTGATCTTACATTCACAATTGTGATACTAATATATAAAATTATCTATGATAGAAAAAAGTAACTGAAAAAATCTTCCGACAAAGCGCTGCAGGCCCTGATATAATAACTCCAGCCAGCTTGCCTGATAACGCTGCCAAAAAGAAATGTAAAGAAAAATAAAAAACATTCCGGATGAAGTGAAAAATAGTTTAAAAAGAAAGGAAAGACGACCCATCCTCTCTTTAATTTAGTTTCCGCTTATTCCGATCATCCTGTCAAGTGCTTTTTTTGCTTTCTCTCTTACATTTTCCGGAACATTAACCTCAGATTCCATATTCTCAAGGCTATTCAGGATGGATTCCAGAGTAATTTTTTTCATATTATAGCAACGAGCCTTTTCTGAAGGAGGATAAAACTTCTTATCCGGATACATTCTTGCCAGTTTTTTGAAAAGCTCTTGCTCGGTCCCTATAATAAATTCTCCGGAGTCTGATTTTTCTACCTGTTTTACTATCCCGGTGGTGCTGAGAATATTATCCGCAAGGCGGAGGACTTCAGGCCTGCACTCGGGGTGTGCAAGAAATTCCGCATCAGGATGAAGATTTTTTAGATTTTTTATGTCATCTTCACTGATATTATCATGGACATGACAGAATCCGGGCCAGAGGTGGATTTTTTTGTCAGTATGGAGGGATACGAAGGCACCAAGGTTTTTGTCCGGGACAAAGATAATTTCCCTGTTTTCTATCGAATTTACTACATTTATCGCATTTGCAGATGTGCAGCAAATATCCGATTCAGCTTTTACGGCTGCTGAGCTGTTTACGTAGCAAACAACCGCTGCACCGGGATGTTTTTCTTTTTCTTCCCTGAGAGCTTTTACAGTGACCATATCTGCCATAGGGCAGCCTGCATCCGGCACAGGCAAAAGGACCAGCTTTTCAGGGGAAAGGATCGATGCGGATTCTGCCATGAAATGAACGCCTGCAAAAACTATAACATCGGCTTTTGAATTCACTGCCGCCTTGCAGAGAGAGAGGGAATCCCCTACAAAATCAGCAACATCCTGCACTTCCCTGCGTGTATAAAAGTGGGAAAGAATTATCGCATTTCTTTCTTCTTTGAGTTTTTTAATTTTTTCTGCAATTAGCTGATTTTCCATAACAAACTCATTCCTCAAATTACAGGCATAAACCTGTGAAAGACATGATTTAAACCTTATCCATTAATTTTAGTCTGCATTTTATCTATAATCCCGCAGACCGGGCAATTTTCTGCTCTGTTGATATTTATTTCACTGAAAGAGCAGGAAGACCCGTCCCATAAAAGGAGACGGTTTTCCAGGAGTTTTCCCTGCCCTGTCAAGTACTTTATCGCCTCATTAGCCTGAATCGAGCCTATTACCCCGGGAGTTGTTCCGAGTACAGGAAATACTTCTTTTTTGAAGGAGTGGAAAATGCAGCAAAGGCATGGCGTCTTTCCCGGAATTATTGTTGTTGCCTGACCTCTGTACCCTGAGACTGCACCATGCATGAGGGGGATTTTTCTCTTCACCGCGAGCCTGTTCAAAACATGCCTTGTATCAAAGTTGTCCAGAGCATCTATAATCAGGTCGCAGGCAGGGACTATTGAGTCTGCATTTTCGTCCGTAATTTTTTCCTTAATTATTTCTACTCTTATGTCAGGGTTCATCGAAAGCAGTTTTTCTTCCGCAGATATAATTTTCTCTCTTCCGATATCCTTTTCGTGGTGAAGAAATTGCCTGTTAAGGTTGCTTATTTCTACACAGTCGAAATCTGCAATAATTATTTTTCCTACTCCCGCGATTGCAAGATAGGTAGAAATCGGGGATCCGAGCCCTCCTGCCCCGGCAACGAATACCGTTGCTCTCTTCAGTTTTTCCTGGCCCTCTTCCCCAAACAGCATTATTTGCCGGATATACTTTTCAGTCTCAGCTTTTTCCATTAGTATTCCCCAAGCTCAGGTTCAGGATTGTTAAAAACAGGTTTGAACTGTTTTATTCCGTCCACGGTTCAAGTCCATTTTTCTTCAGATAATCATTAATCGCTTCGTGGATTGCTTCTTCTGCAAGCATTGAACAGTGCATTTTTATCGGGGGGAGACCGTCAAGCGCTTCTGCAACTGCTTTATTTGAAAGCTGCCAGGCTTCTTTAAGAGTTTTTCCTTTAATAAGTTCGGTTGCCATACTGCTTGAAGCAATTGCAGCCCCGCACCCGAATGTCTGGAATTTCACATCAACAATCCTATCGTCCTCTACTTTAAGGAATATTTTCATTATATCTCCGCACTTCGCGTTCCCGACTTCTCCCACTCCATCGCAGTTCTCAATGCTTCCCATATTCCTGGGATTCGAAAAATGGTCCATAACTTTAACGCTGTAATCCATGAATTGATCTCCTGCACTTTATTTTAATAATTGTAATTATGAAGTTTCCGGGTTTGATTCCTTAACCAATGTGTATTTAACCGGATTTTTTGTTCAAAACTTCCTGTATTCCTGGGGGGTTAATGGAGACATATTCCTGAGCTTCTGAACAATTTCAGGCAGAACTTCAAGCACTCTGTCCACATCTTCCGGGGTATTCATCCTCCCAAGGCTTAACCTCAGGGAACCGTGGACGATTTCATGCGGAACTCCGCATGCTGTAAGCACATGCGACGGTTCAAGTGCGGTAGAGTTGCATGCACTTCCTGTGGATGCAAAAATCCCTTTCGCGTTCAGGAGGAGCAAAAGAGACTCACCTTCTATGTACTCGAATGTAACATTTACATTATTTGCAAGCCTTTTTGTGGGATGCCCGTTGAGATGGGTCCTGGGGATCTTCAAAAGTCCTTCAATCAGGCGTTCTCTCATTTCAAGGAGAGTTTTGTTCTCCTCTTCGAGCTCTTCTATTGCAAGCTCTATGGCTTTTCCAAGTCCCACAATAGCCGGGACATTCTCCGTTCCTGCCCTGCGTTTCCTTTCCTGAGCCCCGCCGTGAAGAAGGGATTCGATTTTTGTACCTTTTCTGATGTAAAGTGCCCCGCAACCTTTCGGTCCTCCGAACTTGTGCCCTGAAAGGGACAGGAGATCAATACTCATTTTTTGAACATCTATAGGAACATGCCCTATTGCCTGCACCGCATCAGTGTGGAAATATATCTTTTTCTCCCTTGCGATTTTTCCAATTTCCTCAACAGGCTGAATCGTACCTATCTCGTTGTTTGCAAGCATTATGGAAATGAGTATAGTGTCATCCCTGATTGCATTTCTCAGATCATCAGGTGATACCATTCCATATTTATCAACAGGAAGATAAGTGACCTCAAACCCCTCTCCTTCAAGCCATGCACAGGCATATAGGATTGCATGGTGTTCTATAGAGCTTGTAATTATGTGCTTTCCTTTGCTCCTGTTTGCAAAGGCTATTCCTTTTAATGCCCAGTTATCGGACTCTGTGCCTCCGGATGTGAAATAGATCTCGTTTTCTTCAGCCCCGATGGCATTTGTGACCTTTTTTCTCGCCTCTTCTACGGCACGCCTTGAAACTTTTCCCGGGTCATATATGGAGGAAGGGTTTCCGAAGTTTTCTGTCAGGTAGGGAAGCATCTCTTCGACAACTTCTTTTCTCACAGGAGTCGTAGCAGAATTATCCATGTAAATGGTCCTGTTTTCCACTGTCACACTTACACCTTCACAATTGTGAATAAACATAACAATTGTGACTATTTAAGTTTTATCCTGAAAACGTTCCTGAGAAAAAGGCAAAAACAAAATAAGGCAATCCAGGACAGGAACAGAATAAAAGTAAGTTCATTAGCTGAATAACGAAAAGCAGTTTATGAGATTAAAGATAATACTTTCCATACTGACATACCGGCCCCAATCGTGGGCAGCATATGTAGAGATCGGGAGATTTCCTGTCCGGGCAGAATTGATTAAACAGTTAAATATTAGCTACTATTAGCTACAAAAAACGGAGAGTCTCATAAATCTGGTAGTTTTTTTTTGAAAATATTGCTTTAGGCAGCGATCTTATTATTATTTTTAACAATGATAATAAATATATATGTATATAAGATATATCGTTCTCAATTGTAAAATATCAAAAAGTGAGGAATTATGGAAACTCCGTGTCAGAAGATTGTGTGGGATCTGGTTCCCGCAATAAGAGCCAGTCTCGCAATCGAACTTGTAAATAAAGGACAGTCACAGGCAACTTCCGCAAAGCTCCTGGGGATTGCCCCGTCGGCAGTTTCTCAGTACATTTCGGGAAAAAGAGGATACAGGGTCGAATTCCAGGGCGAGACAAAAGAATTAATCGAAAAACTTGCTCAGGACCTGATCGATAATACAGTAGATGACTTTGTGGTAAGGATCTGCAAGATTTGCGCAAGTGCAAGAGGAATTGAGAGTAGCTGCAATAGCACCTGTGGTCCCGAAGAGTAAAGCATCAATAGAGGAACCTGAGGTTCAAGTGCCTGTGAATATCTCTTTAAATGGTTCCGGGATCGTTTTCAGACCTATTTTAACTCTTTAAAATAAGGAGCTTCTCGATAACTATATATTCAAGATAACTGAAGATAAGTATAATTCACAATTGTGAATATTCCTGTAAAATCTCTTATGTTGCTTTGATAGCACCATAGCAGCTCAAACCCTTTCGCAGGTCAAAGCATTCAGGATAAATTATAAAGGAATCCCTTATGTCTGCGGTCAGAATGAAAAAGTAAACACTATAAACCGTTTAAATATAAGCTTGAACAATTGAAATATGGAGAATCCGAAAAGAAGTAAACTGCAAGAAAAAGGTGAATGGTATGGGGAGAATTTATTCCGATATAACCTGGACAGTTGGCAACACGCCGCTTGTACGGCTGAATCACGTAACAAAAGGTCTGCATGCTGATGTGCTTGTTAAACTTGAGTCCTTTAACCCTATGGGAAGCGTAAAGGACAGGATCGGACTGGCGATGATTGAAGAAGCCGAGCGTCTGGGGAAAATCAAAGAAGGCACTACTATTATTGAACCGACAAGCGGCAATACTGGCATCGCACTTGCAGGTGTATGCGCTGCCCGCGGCTATAAACTCATCCTTGTTATGCCCGAAACAATGACCATAGAACGGAGGAAATTGCTCAAAGCCCTGGGAGCGGAACTCATCCTGACCCCGGGCCCTGAAGGGATGAAAGGCGCGGTCAATAAAGCAGAACAGATGGCTGCAGGAGATCCTGCCATTTATTACATACCCCAGCAGTTCCAGAACCCTGCAAACCCTGCAGTTCACGTAAGGACAACCGCTGAGGAAATATGGAGAGATACGGACGGCAAAGCGGATGCGATTGTGGCAGGTGTGGGAACAGGAGGAACGATAACAGGTGTTGCAAGTGTCCTCAAAAAAAGAAAGCCCACTTTTAAAGCAATTGCAGTAGAGCCTGAAGAATCCCCGGTCCTCAGTGGTGGAAAACCAGGCCCGCACAGGATACAGGGAATAGGAGCAGGTTTTGTCCCTGATGTGCTCCAGCTCGACCTTGTTGATGAGATTATCAAAGTAAACGCTGGCGATGCCATTGCCACAGCCAGAAGACTGGCAAGGGAAGAAGGCATCCTTGCAGGAATATCGTCAGGTGCAGCTGCATATGCGGCACTGCAGTTAGCGTCCAGGGAAGAGATGAACGGAAAAACGATNNCGATACGGGAGAGCGTTATCTGAGTACCGATTTGTTTGATTGATTTGTTTGACAGAACTCTTTGCTATTGAATTCATCTGACAATTAACACCGGAAGGTTTCAATGGGAATCAGGGAAGATATAAGAACGGTTTTTAGAAAAGACCCTGCAGCAAGGTCCACACTCGAGGTTCTCTGCTGCTATCCAGGCCTGCACGCTATCTGGATGCACCGGATAGCGCACTCCCTCTGGGATAAAGATTTCTTTTTTCTTGCCCGTTTGACATCTCATATTTCAAGGACGCTTACGGGAATTGAAATTCATCCGGGAGCAAAACTTGGAAAGCGGGTATTTATTGACCACGGGTCAGGGGTTGTGATTGGAGAAACTGCCGAAGTGGGCGACGATGTTCTCATATATATGGGAGTCGTGCTCGGAGGCACAGCCCTTGAGAGAAAGAAGCGTCACCCTACTGTAGAAAATGAAGTGGTTTTAGGATCAGGAGCAATCGTGCTCGGACCGATTACGATCGGCAGAGGAGCAAAAGTAGGTGCAGGATCCGTTGTTGTCAGGTCAGTTCCTCCAAATGCTACCGTAGTCGGAGTCCCTGCCAAGATTGCTGGAACGCCACAACCATCCGAACCTTCAGAACAGCTGGACCACAATAAGTTGCCGGACCCCATGCTTACCGTAATAAGCCAGATGCTTGACCGCCTGAGCAGGCTAGAAGAAAGGCTTCAAGCCCATGAAAAAACGTCACCTGCTCCTTCAACTACTCCCATTCCAGTACCCGTTTTAACCTCAGAAAAAACTCCGTTCAAAAAAGAAGATCAAATTTATTCCCTGTTAAAAGGTGTAATCGATCCTGCAATTGGAGAAGATATTGTCAAGCTGGGGTTTGTCAAAGAAGTCATTATAGACGGAGCAAATGTAGATGTGAACCTCGTATTGACAACAAGCTCCTGTCCAGTGATAGAATATTTTAAAGATCAGGTAAAGAGAAAGGTTCTGAGCATTAACGGAATAGAAAATGTTACAGTAAATATTCTTGACGAGCCATGGAAATGGGACAGGAACAAACAGACAGGCACTCCACTGAGATAAGATTAATTGAAACTCTTGAACCGTTACAGCATTACTAGCTGTCGGGTCTGTCCTGTCCCACTCAACGAAGGAGAGCGGCTTTTCAAGTAAAAAGAAGAAGAAGAAGAAGAAAGCAGATAAATAAAAATTTACGCCTTCGTTTTTTATATCCAAGTTTCATCTTTTTAACGCATGAGGTTCTAGTTTAAAATCACAACCAGCTGACTTATTAAATGATTTAAGTTAGATTTATGCATTTAAATTTTGAGAACCCAGGAAAAAAATATCAGCTATATACTTTACATCTGATGCCGATATTTTATAGCAGTTTTTGCGGCAGATAAAAAAATCGAATGACGCTGGCAATACGATCCTGGAAACGGTCTGACCATTGTTAACAAGAACAGCCTTCGTTGTAGCCGACCCGGAACCTGCTCCGACTGAGCTCATGAAAGCATTTCCATAAAAGCATTAACTTGAAGCCAAATCTGCTACGCCTGTCATTAGGTATTATACAGGAGCAGGGTATTTTGATGTAGCGTCCTGCAAGCGCAGTCATCTGGTCTTTACTTTCATCAACCAAGTCCTGAAGGCTCTGTACCCGTATAGCTTTCTTTTAAGCAAAAAGTACCTCAAGTCCACCTCATTTGTGTTTGATTGAGAAACAGGCTGCCTGAAAGTATTGTTTTTTATATAAAAACTAATTCTTACTTCAAGTCAAAATAAATCATTACAAACGGTATCGAAGTTCTGCATGAAATTCGTTAATCTATAGCAAACAAAATAGGTTCAGGTTTTGAGCATGAAAGTTAGAGAGAGCGGTATGCCCGATGAAAATAAATGGGCAGAATTCTTTAAGCCCGAAAAAATCTTGTCTGTCATGGAACTTAGCCATAATATGGCAGATGTAGTGGAATTTGGATGCGGTTACGGAACTTTTACTATACCCGCAGCGAAAATCATAAAAGGGGCAGTATATGCTATTGATATCGAAGAAGAAATGATAAAGAGAGTTGCCGAAAGGGCAAATGAAGAAAAATTAAATAACATAAAAACACTTCTTCGAGATTTTGTTAATGAAGGTTCAGGGCTTGAAGATAGAAGTGCAGACTATGCAATGCTTTTTAACATTCTTCATGCAGAAAAGCCGGAGACCCTCCTTAAAGAAGCCTATCGAATCATAAAACCGGGAGGGAAATTAGGCGTAATACACTGGAACTATGACCCTGAAACACCCAGGGGCCCTCCAATGACAATAAGACCTGTTCCGGAGCATTGCATCAAATGGGCTATTGAAGTCGGGTTTAAGTTTGAGAAAAGGCATGATTTGAAACCGTACCACTACGGTCTTGTCTTCTCAAAGCCTGGAAGGGAATAAAATATAAAGTTTTTGTGTGGTTACAATGAAGTTATTAATGTTCGATACTGATGATTTCTGGTATAAAACGTTCAGCAAGACTGTAGAATCTGCTGAGACATGTGATGTAGAAGAATCAACAACAGACTCCCTCGTTATTTTTATTAACGTTGAGAAAGAGGATGAGGACCAGAAAGATAAGGTTGTCAAGAAAGCTGTAAATAATATCGTCTGGCTGGCTAAGAAAACAGATAGAAAAAAGGTAATCCTTCACTCTTTCGGACATCTGTCCGAGAGCAAATCAAGTATCGAGTTTGCTGAAGACGCAATTAAAACTATCAAAGAAAAACTAATTTTGAAAGGACTTGAAACTTCAATGACACCTTTTGGGTATTTCTTTGAATTCAAGATTCATGTAAAAGGCGAATCACTGGCAAAGGTGTGGAAATCGCTATAATTCCATTTAGAACTATAATTTAATTTAGAATTATAATTTCATTTTTTCTTTATTAATAAGACTTAGAGATTAATGCACAAAATCAAGCTCAATAAACACTATTATCAAATTTATTTTAATCAGCTTGAGGTTTAAAGCATACCGATTCTCGGCTCAACTGCATAAGTCCTATTGTATTCAAAGTTTTATCTCCTATATAGATTATTAATGTGTATAATCAATTATTTTTACGGTATCGCCAAGTTTCCTGACAATAGCTTCTTTCATTACCTGTGCATGAGGACATGGAAAGCCTATAGGAGTGCCTTTAAATATGCAAGAGGCAAACACAATTGTGTCAGCGCCTCTTTTTGCCATTTCCGCTGCTCTTGTTACAGCTTTCTTTCCAGGGCAGCCACCACAGCTGTTTATACCAATTACTTCGATGTCCTCTGTAACCCCTTCAAAAGCAAGCTTCTTTTCTTTCATCACTTTGAAGCAGGTAGTGGCAGGACACATATCTTCCGTTTGCATACATCTGATTAAGCCA
>DUIO01000002.1 GCA_013330315.1 Methanosarcina sp.
ATTCTTGACCTCTCAAAAGTAGAAGCCGGAAAAATGGAACTCTACTATAGTGAGTTTTCTATTTTTCCGGTTTTCAACGAGGTTAAATCCATTATCTTACCCCTTGCTCTGGTTAAAAACCTGGAAATGGAATTCAAGATAGATTCGGATCCTGGATATATTCAGGCAGACAGAAGCCGCCTTATCCAGATCCTTTATAACCTCGTAAGCAACGCTGTCAAGTTTACCCCGGAAGGAGGTAAAGTCTCTGTCTCCTATAAAAAAAGCGGAAATAGAGCTATATTTTCGGTTAAAGATACGGGAATAGGTATATCCTCTGAAGATCAGAAATACCTCTTTGAGCCTTTCAAACAGATTGATTCTGGCACGAACCGGCAGTACGGAGGTACTGGCCTTGGGCTTGCTCTGGTAAAACAGTTTGTTGATATGCATCAGGGCAGAGTATGGTTTACAAGTGTTCAGGGAAAAGGGTCATCTTTTATGTTTGAGCTGCCAGTGAATGGTCCGGATGAAGCGGAAAAACCGAATAATGTACTTAAAGATAGTGCCCTCAAAATTGGGGTATCTGTTAATTCCTCAGGATGAATAATTCTGGATTTTGATATGATATACTTACAGGAATTGTTACAGGNNTAAGGGTTACAGGAATTGTTACAGGATGGTTTATTCAGCCCTTCCGGTTAATGATGCATCATTTCTCTCTCCAGGAGGAAGATTTTTTCCAGGAAGCAGCAGGCTGACAGGGAAGGTATTTCACAGATTAGAACCATTTAAGGTTGAACGTTTTTTCCTAAATGCTAAAGACCCAGAGGTTTTCCTGCTGAGGTTTATAAGGCAGCATCAGCTACAGCAGTATCAAAATGAGCTTTTGAAAAATGACATTCAATAATATATTCAATACTTTCCACCCTAAAATTCAGGGCGCATTGAATACACTCGGGTTTACGAAACCCACAGAGCCGCAGGAAAGGGCATTTCCTCATATAATGGACGGCAGGCATACTCTTCTAATAGCTCCCACAGGTTCCGGGAAGACCGAGTCCGCAGTTCTTCCTGTTTTTCACAGTATCCTTAAAAAGAAGCCAGAAGCGAGAAGAGGCATTTCCGCCCTTTACATTACCCCTCTGCGTGCTCTTAACAGGGATATGCTTTCCCGCATTGAAAACCTTGGGCGTATGCTCGATGTTAAAGTCCAGGTCAGGCATGGGGATACCCCGCAAAGCGAAAGGCAGCGCCAGTCCAGAAACCCTCCTGATGTGCTGATCACAACTCCTGAGACCCTGCAGGCAATGTTTACAGGCTCACGCCTGAGGCAGAACCTTGAAACCGTAACCCATGTAGTGGTTGATGAAATCCATGAGCTTGCAGGCTCGAAACGCGGAGCCCAGCTCTCTGTCGGGCTTGAGAGGCTTGTCGAAATATCGGGGGAATTCCAGAGGATAGGACTCTCAGCAACAGTTGGGAACCCCTGGGAAATAGCAAAGTTTCTGGCAGGGGCAAAAAGAGATTTTACAGTCATTGAAGTTGCCCTGCTAAAGCTGCTGGAATTTGATGTGGTCAGCCCTCACCTTTCCGGAGGAAATGAAGTAAGGGAAAAAGAGGTCATGGAGATTGCAAAGACAGTGGGCTGTGAACCTGAATTTGCTTCCCATCTCGCCTGCATCAGGAAAATTGTTGAGGAAAGCCAGTCAACCCTTATTTTTGTGAACACAAGGCAGAGTGCGGAAGCCCTTGCAGCAGGTTTTCGGAAACTCGGAGCCTCTATCGGAGTCCACCACGGGTCTCTCTCCTTTGAAGCCCGCGTTGAAGCTGAAGAGGAATTTAAAGCCGGAGCCCTCAGGGGCCTTATCTGCACCTCGTCAATGGAACTCGGGATCGACATCGGAAATGTTGACCGTGTTGTCCAGTACGGATCTCCCCGTCAGGTCTCAAGGCTTCTCCAGAGGGTAGGAAGGGCAGGGCACAGGCTGCATGAAGTCTCACACGGCACGATACTTACTATGGAAGCCGACGATACCGCTGAGAGCATGGCAATTACTAAAGCCGCACTTGAAGGCAGGGTTGAAGTAATTTCCCCGCACATAAATTCCCTTGACGTCGTGGCAAATCAGATCGCAGGCATGGTAATGGATTTTGGTGAAGTCGGGATAGATAGGGTTTTCCGGGTTCTCAGGCGGACCTATATATTTAAAGACTTGCGGATTGAAGAGCTGCAAAGAGTAGTTGACCAGATCGGAGACTACAAACTTGTCTGGCAGGATAAAGACTCAAACCTGATTAAAAGGCGCAAAAAAAGCCGGGAATACTACTACGACAACCTTTCAATGATCCCGGACGAAAAGAAGTACGAAATTTACGATATCGTTAGTGGCAGGTCTATCGGAGTTCTGGACGAAGCATTTGTAGTAAATTTTGCCGAGCCCGGAGCCGTTTTTATCACAAAAGGGGACATGTGGCGCGTCATTGACATGCCAGACCGCGAAAGAGAACATGACCGGGAAAGAATCAAGGTCGAGCCGGTCGAAGGTATGGGAGAAGTCCCGAGCTGGTCAGGAGAAGAAATCCCTGTTCCCTTTGAGGTAGCTCAGGACGTGGGAACTCTTAGAGCTGAGACCGCATCCCTGATTCGAGACGGACTTGATGATGACGCAGTTGCGGAAAAATTGCAGAGAAAATATCATGTTGCAAGAGCAGCCGTACTTGAAGTTATCCGCCTACTGCGTGACCACGTTGAAGGAAATTTCCCTCTCCCGGATGCCAGCACGATAGTGATTGAAGATGAAGGAGACGCTGTAACTCTCAATACGTGTTTCGGACATAACACCAACGGGACACTGGCAAGGGTTTTGACTTCCCTTTTGTCGGCACGCTTCGGGAGCAGTGTAGCCCAGGAAGTGGACCCGTACAGGATCAGGCTGACCCTCCCCCGCAGAGTAGGCCCTATCCAGA
>DUIO01000080.1 GCA_013330315.1 Methanosarcina sp.
TCATCGGCTTCTTTAGTATGGTATTGCTGGTACAGATTGAAAGTATCTATACTGCTGTAGGCGTATAAAACGGCTGAACTGTACTGGTTAGCGTATATTTCATCCCAGTTTGTGCCTGCAAGGTTTATTTTTATACCTAACTCTCTGGCCTGCTCGCTTACAGCTACCGATAAAGCCTGCCTTGTCTGGTCAGATGAAGAGTAATACAGTTTAAATTCTGCTTTAGTCCCATTTTTTTCCCGGATTCCGTCGCCATCTGTATCTTTCCAGCCTGCATCTTCAAGTATTTTTTTAGCTTCTTCAGGGTCTGCGTCTTTGATCCCGGCTTCTGGATTTCCAACGGCTCTCTGGTCTACCCCTGTGTATTCTACATCCCCTTTTCCGTATATTACCCCGTCAAGCATTGCTTTTCTGTCAATCCCCACGTTTAATGCTTTCCTGATTGCAATATCTGCCGTTACGTTATTGCCTATCGGGTCTCCTGTAAGGCTTTTTTTACCGGTGTCGTTCTGCATGGGGAAAGAAACTCCGAATGCTCTTGACGAAGGAAGAGAGACCAGATCATAACCATTTATGGTTTGATTTGCATGGGTGATGTCGATTTCAGCTATGTCTACATTGCCGGACTTTGCAGCTGCAAATGCAGTGTCCCTGTCCAGGAATAACATGGTTATTTTTTTGAAGTACGGCTTCTGCCCATAATAATTGTCATTAAGTTCAAGGATTGCCTGCTGACCTTTGTCCCACTGTACCAGTTTGTACGGGCCTGACCCTATAGGTCTGGCTCCATAGGTTTCTTTATCGTAGGCATGCTCNNAGGGCCTGAACCGATCGGGCTGGCTCCATAGGTTTCTTTTTTATAGGCATGCTCAGGCACAATCCCAACATACCTGAGTCTCCATATGAAACTGGACTGGGGCTCTTTTAATTTGAATTCAACTGCAGTCTCGTTTATTGCCCTGGCGTTTTCAAGGTTACTCATGTCGAGTTCCGAATTGCTTCCAATTGCCGTATTGAATGTAAATGCAATGTCTTCGGCTGTTAACTTCTCTCCGTCCGTAAATTTGACGTCATCTCTTACATTTACAATCCAGATCTTCCCGTCAGGACTGACAGAATAACCTGTAGCAAGGTCATTTATTATACTGCCATTATCAGCTGATTTGAAAAGAGTGCTCTGTATTAACGGCTCAAAATTTACATGACCGGACCCCCATCCCAGGAGAGGGTCAAAGCCTGTTTTTGGCTCTCCAGTATGCGAATACACATTTACTACTAGCTCGTCGGAAGCCTGGGAAGCCGAGCTGGCTGATGCAGAGCCTGACTCTGAGTCTGGTGCAGAACCAAGCTCAGAACCTTGAGTCGAGCTGGATACGCAACCGGACATAGAAGTGATGATACCAATAGCTACTATAATTACTATTAATGTCCCCACAGGCAGATGTTGCTGGTTTTTCTTGATCGGAACTCCTCCTGATTTATTAATACCCTGAATACCCTTGACTGAAACCCATAACCGTATTCCACGAACCCATGTTGAAATGACGGGAGTTTTTTGGATAATATTTTTTCCGGAAATTCGTAGAAGTGTTACTTTTTCTCTAAATAATGTTAAATGGAATTAAACCAATTTTTCTATAAGTACTTTGCTATATATACGTAATATTTAATCTAAATTTTAGGAAATTTAGTAACATTAAATTTAATTTTTTAATTCTTTCTGAGTTTTTTGATGAGTATTCTATGAATGAGAAATATAATTTTTTGTTATCTAATACAGTAAATGACGACAATTTCAAGTTTTATATCAATATTAAATAATATTAATTCTTAAATTATTTTGATCCTCGCCTACTGTATTGATTATCATCTACTGTATTGATTATCATCTACCGGATAGAAAGTCTTCCCAAATAATCTAAAAAATAAGAGGAGTGAGGTGTTGACCCCAATCCCTGTAGGCTCATGGATATTTCCATTCCAGAATACTACCAAAAATGTTTGCACCGTGAGGCTGTATTCTGGGAGTTCCGATATCCAGGTCTTCANNTTCATCCATAATGTAGACGTAATTGATGGTTGCCATCCACATCCAGGGAGCGTCACCTTTTTCGGAAAAGCCCGTTGTCCCGTCCCAGGAAGCCAGCTGCCAGTTTTTAATAGCAGTATCCTGGTCAGAGCTGGTTATGGCTGTTCTCAGGTAATTGTCCACAACGGAATTATTGTACTTTATTACGTTGTTATGGGTTGAGGGGTCGTAGCTTTTACTGTAGTATCGTAAGTATACGTCAGTCGGGTCCAGCGAACCATAACCCCAGACATTTGGAGTCGAATAGCAAAGGGTGTAAATTTCATCCCAGCTTTTACCCTCAACTTTAACTTTTATACCAAGTTTTTTAGCTTCTTCGCCTACAGAAACCGCTAATGCCTGCCTTTCCTGTGCACTGGAAGGATATGTTAAAGTAAACTCGGCTTTCAGGCCATTTTTCTCAACAATACCGTCGCCGTCGGTATCTTTCCAGCCGCCTTCGGCTAAAATTTTCTTTGCTTCCCCTATATCTCCGTCTTCGAAAATAGCTTCTTTATTGCCCCAGGGTAATTTATCCACACCTGTGAACTCTTCTCTACCCTGCCCGTTTAAGGCTCCATCTATCAGTTTTTGCCTGTCTATTCCGATGTTCAGGGCTTTTCTTATTGCAGGGTCAGAAGTTACATTGTTTCCGATCGCATAGCCGTTTTCAGTTTTCTCGCCAGTATTCAGGTCCATAGGGAAGCTGATTCCACGGGCATCAATAGAGTCGAGAGAGACAATTTTCATCCCATCGACTGTTTGATAAGCATAAGATGCCGGAATTTCAGCAAGGTCGACCTGTCCGGCTTTTGCTGCAGCGAAAGCAGAATCTGATCCCATAAAGAGCATTGTTAACTTTTTGAAATACGGCTTCTGTCCGTAATAATCCGGATTTGCTTCAAAGATTACCTGCTGGCCTTTATCCCACTGTACAAATCTGTATGGTCCTGAACCTATCGGGCTGGACCCGTAAGTTTCGGCATTGTAAGCGTGTTCCGGGACAATGCCAACTGCTATGAGTTTATTGACAAAAGTNNCAAGATCGTTGATCAGATTTGCTTCACTATCCCTTTTGAAAAGCGTACTCTGAACCAGGGGTTCACTGTTTTTGCCCCATCCGGTAATTGGGTTAAAGCCTGATTCCGGTTCTCCCCCATGAGTCCCTACGGCTACAACCAGTTCATCAGATGCCGGGGAATTCAATTTTTTAAAACCCTGAGGTCCCGTCTCTCCGGCAGCCCGGAAATTCGGGTCAATTGTCCTGGAATCCTCAACAGGGCCGGACACAGAACTGACAACAATAACAGCTGCTATAATTAAGATTACTGAACCTATAAGCAAATACTGCTGGTCTTTCCTAATCAAAACCCCTCCTCAATTTTCCAGTTAAACTCGCTAATTACCCTGATAGTATGTCTCTGAACCAGTTTTACAACTGTAAAAGCTCTCATAACACTTTTATATAAAAAACCAATAATCAAGTAACATTTTNNATTTTTATTACAAGCAAGATTAATCCATTTCGTTCTATATATACTTTCCGAAAAAAATGTATTACTAAATATTCATTTATCAAAATAATTTAATACCAAAAGCTACCTTCCCCCATATAACAGACTATTGATTAGCAAATATTATCAGATACTAAAAATTAGTCTGAAATTTACTGGTTCCAGAGTTCATCATAAGGTATTACACAACAAGCAAAATTAAAAATCCAAAACTGATTTAACAGCTTTAAAAACAAAAGTTTAATAGAAAGAAAAGC
>DUIO01000293.1 GCA_013330315.1 Methanosarcina sp.
AATCTGTAGCTCTTCTTTACTTTTTCTTTGAATTCGTATTTGTTAGTTAATCCTCAAGACTTTATTTTTCAAATCTTTTTGAACTCATAAGAAACCAAAATTGAGTGCCTTAAACCTCTAATTCTTTTAATACAGATGCGGATTTATTTATGGGTCAGAGTGCACCCAAAAAGCCGAATAATGGTTAAACTCTTCCAATATACTTTTTAATATTTATGCTTGATTTAGTACGTTTATTTAAAGGAATTAAGGGGAAAATTACCGAAACATTTTCCTATGACATATGTTATGGCGAGAAGCAGATCAAAGCCGATAAGNNTGGGTTATTTTGTAAAAAGTTTCTCAGAGCCTTTTAAAATATAGAAGTTATATGATTATTTAATTCTTAAATAAATTTAAAAGTCTAGACTTAAAATATTATGGTATCGGAATATTTTATGGGTTTGCCATCGAGTATTCTGCGAAGCCTGCACCATTTAAGAACAAAAGAAAGTAAGGTACTATTTTTGACCGTTTTTTGAAGCTCTGTATGAGTTAAAAAAACTTTGAAGAAAGCTCTCCCACTGAGAATGTTCCATTATGATAAAAATGGAATATATATAACAGTGAAAAATAGAGTGACAGTAATTACTATTATCCAGGGGTTTGTGTAAATGATTTTATGCTTTTTATGGAGAATTTTTTTGGGGTTTATAAGAATTTGTAAATGAGAAAGTTTTCATATTCACTTGATTATTTAATTAACTATATATATCGTTTTTAGATACTTAATTTATATGAAAGTTCATATTGACTCAAGTTGTATATCTAAAAAAAAGTGTTTTCTGTATACAATTTTGTTGTTTATCCTAGCAGGAATTTTTGAAATTGGAGGAGGATATCTTGTCTGGTTATGGCTACGGGAAAACAAAGGAGCGTTATTTGGGGTTTTAGGAGCGATAACACTGGCAATTTATGGGATTATTCCAACCTTGCAGGATGCACATTTCGGAAGAGTCTATGCAGCATATGGAGGAATCTTTATTGTTTCATCCCTGATCTGGGGAGCTTTTGTTGATAAGAAAAATCCAGATAAGTATGAAATAATAGGGGCTTTAATTGCTCTTATAGGTGTTTTTATTATGTTTTATATCCCGCGTTAATAATTAGAGTATATTAATATACAGTAAAAACCTATGGTAATTACTAGATTTCCATCATTAATTTTTATTTTTCGTGTTTAAGAACCACAGCTTAATATTTAATAGAGTTCACAAAGAATTAAACCACAAATAAGTACAAATAAAATAGAAAAGTATAGCTGACACCACATTTCTTTCCATTTGAACTTGTTTTATCAATGAATTCAAGTGTTTAATTTCATGATCTGTTTATACAAGCTGCATGGAATAAAATTAAGGGGTATGCAAATGAGTGAGGATGAAGAGGTCTTTGAGGATAAGTGGTACAAATATCCCATAATACGCAATGCCATTATCTCCGGTTTACTAACAATGCTAACATATATTCTCGCCCATCTAGGCATGATTCCTTCTTATGTTGAGACTTCTATTTTTATTGTTGCTATCTTGATAGGCGGATACTATTGGAGCAAAGAAGGAGTTGAAGAGCTACTTGAAGACCGAAAAATAGGCATAGAAATCCTCATGATGGCGGCAACTATTGGCTCTGCGCTCCTGGGAATATGGGAAGAGGCTGCCTTTTTGGTCTTTCTTTATAGCGCAGCAGAGGGCCTGGAGCATTATACCTATGCTAGGACAAGAAGCTCTATTAGAGCACTTCTCGATCTAGCTCCGAAGGAGGCAATGGTCATCGCCAATGGAAATGAAGTGACAGTACCAGTGAAAGACCTGAAGGTGGGGGATGTGTTTGTCGTCAGGCCAGGAGAAGCCATTCCTACAGATGGGGAAATCGTTAAAGGGAGATCTAGCATCGATGAAGCACCTGTGACAGGTGAATCCATGCCCGTTGAGAAGCATGAAGGTATGAGGGTATTTGCAGGCACCATCAACAAGGAAGGGGCACTGGAAATCAAGGCGGCCACAGCTTTTGAGGATAATACATTATCAAAGATTATCCATCTGGTCGAAGAAGCTCAGGAGGAGAAGGGAAAGGCTCAGCTCTTTATTGAAAAATTTGGGTATAGGTATTCTCCCTTGGTTTTACTGAGTGCAGCTCTCTTGGTCATGGTGTCCCCGTTTCTAACAGGAGGCTTTTCAGAATGGGCAGAAAGGGCCGTAGTCCTCTTGGTTGCAGCAGCACCCTGCGCTCTAGTTATGTCCACGCCTGTAGCGATTGCTGCAGGTATCAGTAGAGCGGGTAAGAACGGCGCACTTATCAAGGGTGGTATTCACCTGGAAGACTTAGGTAAAATCAAGGCTATTGCCTTCGACAAGACAGGTACACTTACCAGGGGAAAACCAGTAGTGACTGATGTTCTGGCACTCAGAGGAGATGAGACTAATGTGCTAAAACTGGCCTATAACGTGGAAAGGCTCTCTGAGCACCCTCTGGCTCAGGCCATTGTCGAGAAAGCTAAAGCACTGAATATTGAAACTGTAGAGGTAGAGAACTTCATTTGCCTCATTGGTGCTGGAGTTAGCGCAAGTGTGGAAGGCAGAACAATCTATGCAGGTAAGCCAGAGTTCTTCGAGAAGATGGGCATTATTATTCCTGAAAAAAAAAGCATCGGAAAGCTGAGAAGCGAAGGGAAAACTGTTATATTTGTGGGAACTGCTGACGGTGTAGAGGGCATCATGGGCATAAGAGACGAGGTAAGACCCAATGCAGGAGAAATCGTAAATTCGCTCCATAAAATGGGAATCAAAGTAATTATGTTAACTGGCGATAATGAAGTAGTCGCCAAGGTCATTTCAAAAGAGCTGGAGATAGACGAGTTTAAGGCGAATCTGAAGCCTGATGAGAAGACTATGGCTGTCGAAGAGCTTGAAAGGAAATACGGTGCGGTTGCAATGGTGGGAGATGACATAAATGATGCTCCAGCTCTTGCCAAAGCGACTGTTGGCATTGCTATGGGCGCTGCAGGCACTGACGCTGCCATCGAAGCAGCCGACGTGGCGCTTATGGCCGACGACCTTACAAAAATCTCTTACGCAATAAATGTCGGAAAGAAGACCAGAAGGATAAGCAGACAGAACATTGCTTTCTCATTGCTCGTCCTAGCTGTTCTGATTCCGTCTGCGCTCATTGGAATCCTTGGCGTGGCTGGAGCTGTTTTCTTTCACGAAAGTTCAGAGATCTTGGCTGTGATGAACGGCTTGCGCGTGGCAGGGGGGGCCGAAGTAGAATGAGCGAGAATTTCCTTTGGCTACTGTTCGACACCTGGAGAGCCAGAAGGCAAGGACTTGCCGAGATCGAGCGGCGGCAGCGCACCAGGCTTGCCGAGATGGTGGCCTTTGCACGCGCCAACTCACCGTACTATCGGGAACTCTACGAGGATCTGCCAGAGCGGGTAGAGGATACCTCGCTGCTGCCAATTACCAGCAAGAAAGATCTGATGGCACACCTCAATGACTGGGCCACTGACCGCGAGGTGACTATCGAGAAAGCACGCGCGTTCGTGGACAAACCCGATCTGATCGGCGAGCGGTTTCTGGACAAGTACACGGTGGCGACCACATCGGGTACCACTGGCACACGCGGCATCTTTCTGCTTGATGACAGAAATATCGCTGTGAACAACGCTTTGACCTTTGCACGCATGATGAGCACTTGGCTTAATGCCGGTGATGTTATCCGGATCCTCAAACATGGTGGCCGATGGGCCATGGTGACTGCGACCGGCGGTCATTTCCTTTCCTCTGTCATTGCCACCCGTGTGCGTCAGAGTAGTCGATTGGGTTCCAAGGCGTTTCAGATCTTCTCAGTATATACCCCCATGTCTGAACTTGTAGCCAAACTCAACCTTTTTAGACCAGCTATGATCCTAGGCTACGCGAGCGTGATTGCGCTCCTAGCCGATGAACAGGAAGCCCGCCGCCTGAACATCAATCCGGTACTAGTGCAACCTGCTGGAGAGGGAATCCCAGCAGGCGAGTATGACAGGATTGCAAAAGCTTTTAACGCCAAGGTTCGCGAAGCCTATAGTGCTACTGAGTGCGGTTTCATTGCATACAGTTGTGAATATAGATGGCTGCATATTAACAGCGACTGGGTCATACTCGAGCCGGTTGATGTTGACTACCAGCCTGTTCCGCCCGGTCAGCAATCGCACACGGTTCTAATCAGCAACCTCGCCAATAAGGTGCAGCCTATCCTCCGCTATGACCTTGGCGACAACATTCTTATGCGGCCTGATTCCTGCCCATGTGGCAATCCTCTGCCAGCGATTCGAGTGCAGGGACGTGCCGCCGATGTGCTCACCTTCTCTACTGACCGCGGTGAAAAGGTCACCATTGCTCCTCTAGTTTTCGGTACCATAGTCGATCGCATCCCAGGAATCGAGCGGTTTCAGATAGTACAGACCACATCAACGAACCTTCGCGTACGTCTGCATCTTGAAACTGAAGCCGACCCGGAGCGTGTGTGGCAGGTAGTACATTCTGAGATCGAGCACCTGCTCAGTCAGAGAAAGCTCGATCATATCACAATCGAGCGTGCTGAGGAGTCACCAGAGCAGTCCCCTGGCGGTAAGTACCGTGAGATCATCCCGCTAAGCTGACGGAGAAATGATAAACATGATTA
>DUIO01000340.1 GCA_013330315.1 Methanosarcina sp.
TAGCTCTTGTCTTTATCTTCGAGTTAGAAGGCATGAATTCATAATATGAGTGGTGACGGAGGCGGGACGGTACTCACCGTATGTTAATTGCATGAATTCATGACCTTAATAACGATATGTCAACAGTGTTGATTTTTGCATTAATTGGATGTGGGAGACAGAATTCAATAATAAATTGATACCATATCATTCTCCGATTCGGTTACATTTTTCCCCTTGATGCTCAAAACGAACAAAATCATTTTTTGATTAGGCAAATTAAATTACGTTTCTTTCAAGTTTTTTGTGTTACATACAATTACATAGAGTTACATAGTAGATGTAACCGACCAAATTTATACAGGAAACCTAAGTGAAAGTGTTTTTTTCGGGCAAGTTACATTTTCTTCGAGTCGACATACATTATTTAGGCGAAAAAAAATCAAAAAAATACAAAAAATCTGTCCTATCCAAATAAAATCAAACATAATAAAGATTATAAGGTATATTGACTTATTTCAGCAGCAAAGCTGAGGCAGGGCGCTGAAAATGTTTTCTTCGGAGAGAAAAAAGAAGAAACGGAAATCAAGGTTTAAAAAAATCATGCGTAAAAGACCAAATCTTGCGTACAAAATCGTAGCTCTGCTCCTGCTCAATATTTATATCCTGCTTTTTAAATATATTATGGTTTTAGAGGGTCAGCTTGAGAATGCGAATGCTATTACTGCCATTTACTGGGCTACGACTACCGTTGCAACAGTCGGATACGGGGACGTAGTCTTTACTTCTCTTATGGGAAGAGTTTTTTCTATACTGGTACAGATCACGGGAATTATTCTGATATCAGGGTTTCTTGCGACTTATGTTATTACTCCCTGGATGGATAGGGTAATCAGGTTCAGGATGCCCAGAAAGGTTTCTTCCGGCACAAAGGACCATATAATTATCTGCGGGTACAACCAGCTGGTAGAAACCCTGATAGACGAGCTGGCAGAGCAGGAAATAGTGTTTATAATAATTGAAGACGAGGAAGATATAATCAAAGAGCTTGTCTACAGGGATATTCCCTGCATTTTCGGAACTCCGAGCGATAAGCAGACACTTATGAATGCAGGAATTGAAAAAGCTATAATCCTCATTGCCAACAAATCAGATGAAAGGAATGCAAACATCGTACTGACTGCAAGAGAGTTTCACCACCTGAACATTATTGCAATTGTCGAGGATAGGTCAAATTCGAAATACCTGACATATGCAGGTGCGGATATGGTTGTTTCCCCCAAATCAATGTTCGGGCAATTTATAGGGCGAAAAGCTATGGACAGGCTCGTAAGCCGGGTCATGGGCACCACTGAAATTTTCAAAGGTGTCCATATTACGGAATTTCCCGTTTACCTTAAGAGCCCTCTTATAGGCAAGACCATTAAAGAGGTTTCCAACCAGAGGCTGACAGGTGCAAGGATAGTTGGGATCTGGAAAAGCGGAAACCTGTCTTTCAACCCCGAAGAGGACGACGTCATCCGTGGAAATTCAGTCCTGCTGGCTGTAGGCACGCCCGAAGAACTCTCCAAGCTAAAAAAGCTCACGCACTGACCTTCAGACCTTATAGCACAAGTCCGGCAGAGCATAAAGTTATCTCCAAACTGCTTAAATGATAAATCCTATAGAGCCGGACACGAACAGATTAACTCGAACAGATTGATCCTATTTTCAAAATTCATTTAAAACAGGGGATTCGAATGGAGTCAAAANNGAAAGAGCATAGTCAATGAACTTTCCGGAAGCCCGTTCCGGTTTGTAGTCGTGGACTCAAATGAAAAGGTTTTTGAGAATGTAGAGTTTGAACATCTCGTTGGCAGCGGGGCAGACGAAGAGATCCTGATCGCTTCCGGAGTAAAGACTGCATCTTTTGTTTTTGTAGCCTTAAACGATGATACCAATGTCATTTTTGCAACTCTCATTTCCAGGGGACTGAACCCGGAAGCCACTATCATAGCCAGGGCTAACTCAGTAAAATCTATTGATAAGATATATAAAGCAGGAGCGGATTATGTAGGGTCCCTGTCGATAGTTGCAGGCCAGATGCTTGCAAAAATGAGTGCAAACTGCATAGGAAAAATCTGCCGAATTGACGAAGATATAATGCTTTACGAAGGAATAGAAATAGAGAAGCATCATGTTGAAAAGGGTTCTCTCCTTGATAGGAAATCAATAGAAGACCTGGACCTTGAAAAAAAAATCGGGTGTACTGTGATAGGCATTGATCGAGGAGGGCTCGTTACTATTAATCTAAACAAACAGACAGTACTACACGCAGGGGATATAATCGCAGTTGCAGGAAGCAGCAAGCAGATCTCGGAATTCAAGGAAAAATACTCAATTGATTGATAAATTAAATAATTAACTTATCGATAAACTTTATAATTAAATTATTGATAAACTTTATAATTGGCTTATTAATAAACCTTATAATTAGCTTACTAATAAACCTTAAATATGACTGCTAGCTTTTAAAAAAATCAGCTTTAAGCTTCTTTTTCTATCTTTTCTATC
>DUIO01000325.1 GCA_013330315.1 Methanosarcina sp.
CTGACAGAAGCCGAACTCCTGACCCTTATGGATAAGCATGGGATCGGGACAAAAGCAACAGCTCCTACTCATATCGAAACTAATAAAAAACGCGGTTATTTCGAAACCAAGGGAAAAACTGTTTCGATTCTTGATACGGGCTTTACCCTGATGGAAGGGCTTTCCCTATCCGTGCCGATCCTTATAAGGCCCGACATCCGCTCAAAGATAGAAGCCCTTATCCAGGAAGTAGAAGACGGAAAAAAGGAGTTTGAAGCAGCCCTTGACGAAGGAACAGCCCTGATTAAAGAAATGTATGCCCAGCTAGAAGCAAATAAAAAAGAGCTGACCTCAAACATTGCAGGCACGATTAAGGACGAAGCAGCCCTTGAAGATAAGAAAAACTATATTGGGACCTGCAAAGCTTGCGGGCACGTATTAAGGATTATACAGCNNCAAAATTGACCCTCCTAGATAAAACCTGCGAGACCTGTGGATGGAAGCTGTTCAGGCTAAAAGAAGGCGAAGGAGGAAACGAAAGCCCGGAAGAAGAGATCTGTATAAATCGTCGCTGTACGGAAGGCATAAAGTACTGGAAAAAAGCGGGCCCAAGGAACGAAACCAGAGCACAGAGAAAAGGTTCTGAAGAGCCCCGGATCAGGTAAGGGAGTGAGAAAAGCAAGGAATGAGGAAAGAACGGTTCCTGACAGAGTATCAAGATGAGGGATTAATTAAATTCAAAAGCTATCTCAATCATGGGAAGCGTAAAAAAATAATTAAAAATTTTAAATAAGATAAAAGAAGAAAGGTGCTTTTAAGGACTGCTGAGAATATTATGTGAAATTACGAGAAATGCCTGGAATGTGTATGAAATGCTTAGAATATATTAAATAACTACAGGTAAAACTCTTTTAGTTCTTTTCAGTTTTTTACTTTCTTGTTTTTTACTTTCTTGTTTTTTAATTTTTTAATTTTTTAATCTTTAATTTTTTAGGTTTGTATTTTTTTCAATTTTCAGGCAATGTTTAACATCCCAAAATATATCAATATTAAGAAACAATCTATTCTGAAGTTACTAAGAGAATTTTCATCCAAAGTAGCTGGTGTTATGGATAGTGTGATCGACATCCGCAAAAAACTTTTTATTACAAAGTGCCTTGTGGATTAATAAAACTGGATAGGGTTTGAAACCTCAGAAAACCTGTATAGCCACAAACTGATGCCACAAACAAATCTACTGATGAACAATATATTAAAACTGTCCAGTAAAACTGTTAATTATAGAATTTACAGAACTATCCGGTTACATACCAATCAATATAAAGCATTTAAAATATTTGAGGCTAGGCTCGAAGCAGAGATAAAAGGATAAATAAGTGGATATTCTTTGANNCCGCTTCACTCATCTTTATATTCTTTGCTGTAATATTGTAGAGTGCCTCTCAATAAGATGAAGACAACCATGAGGCTTGAGGAGAATAAAGATGAAACAGACTGCAGAATCCATTAGAGACCGGTTTATGAAACTTGGCGTCGATGTACCTGTTGAGGACATCGAAAGCAGACTCGACGAGCTGATTAAAAAGTTCAAAGTGCCTTCAAACGAAGCACAGCGCAGTGTAACTAACTATTTTTTGAAAAAATACTCAATTCCTAAAAATGAGTTTTATGTCAGGCAGGCTGAACCCCAGCTCACCAAGATTGTGAATATCTCGGAAAACGGTCAGTGGGCAAACCTTAAGGCAAAGGTTGTTCAGCTCTGGGAAAATACTCACGAATCCATATCTCAGGTCGGACTTCTTGGAGATGAAACTGGAATCATAAAGTTCACTATATGGAAAAATGCCGAACTTCCTCCTCTTGAGCAGGGAGAGAGTTACCTTCTCAGGAGTGTTGTTGTTGGGGAATACAATGATAGGTTCCAGGTCCAGGTTAATAAGAACAGCTCAATAGAGAAGCTCTCCGAGCCTGTTGAAGTTGGGGGCGGAGACTTCACTCCTGTTGCAAGGGAAGCCGAGCTTAAAAATATTGCTGACCTTACAGGAAACCAGTGGGCAACAGTAAGAGGGAAAGTTGTCCAGCTATGGGAGAATTCCCACGAATCCATAGAGCAGACAGGGCTTATAGGAGACGAAACCGGGGTCATTAAATTCACTAACTGGGCAAGCTCCGAACTTCCGGATATGGAAGAGGGCAAAAGCTACATGCTTAAGAATATAGTTGTTAGCGAATGGAACGGCAAGGCCCAGGTCCAGCTCAACAAATCAAGCTCTATAGAACCTCTCGATGAAGATATTGAAGTAAGAACTTCAGTGTTTACATATTTCGGGGCAATGGTTGATATCCAGACCGGTTCCGGACTTATAAAACGGTGTCCTGAATGTAAAAGGGCTCTGGTTAAAGGTGCCTGTGCAGAGCACGGGAAGGTCAAAGGAGAATATGACCTCAGGATAAAAGCAGTCCTCGACTCCGGGGCCTCAACACAGGACGCTCTGATCAACCGGGAACTCACCGAAGAGCTTGCAGGCATTTCCCTTGACAGTGCTATTGCAATGGCTGCGGATGCCCTTGATCCCGGGGTTGTACTGGATAAACTGAAACATGAACTCGTAGGCAGGTATTATACGGTTACCGGTCACAAACTTGACCGTTACATCCTTGTGGAATCGATTACTCCGAGGGCTTCTCTTGACAGGGAACTTCTTGATGAAATGGCTGCCGAACTGGAGGTGGAGTAAATGGCTTTCTTTAGAGAAGCGGCTCGCCGGGTTTTTGCCCAGGAGCTTAAAGACTCGAACCTAACTTCAAAGGATGAAAGTGACCAGTATGCTCCGCAGTATCTGCTTACCCCGACGGGGGCGAAAGTGAACCGTATCTTCATTGTGGGAACACTTATTGAAAAAGAAGATATAGGGACAGACTCCGAATACTGGAGAGGCAGGGTTTCAGATCCCACAGGCTCTTTCCTTATCTATGCAGGACAGTACCAGCCTGAAGCCGCTCAGTTCCTTGCCGAATGCGAGCTGCCTGCTTTTGTTGCGGTAATTGGTAAGACAAGCACCTATACCACGGATGATGGAAATGTCCTGACTTCTATTCGCCCGGAAACTATCCAGCAGGTGGACGAGCTGACGAGGAACCTCTGGGTACTTGATACTGCAAAGCAAACTCTTGAAAGAATAAGGGCAATTGAAACGCAGGAAGACTCCAACTCAAAGCTTGCAAAAGAGCACTATTCCACTGATACGGAAGTTTACCGCGAAATGGTGAAAAAGGCTCTTGAATCCCTTAAAGAAAATGCGTAAATAATACATAATAACAACAGCAAGCTTCGCAATCAAACAAAACGTTGCAATTTAATCTGTTTAGGATTCAGGGCTTTGTCCCTGAATTTATGCTTTTAAATAAGGCATATTTTTGCTCTATTAATTTTTCTGAGTCATTTATCTTCCTTTGCTTTATTCCACATTTATTTGTTTTTTCTTGTTCTTTATTCTTTTTCCGGGTTTTCTTCAGGTAACCTTCTGAATCTAATTTGCATACTAATTTTTTCCTTTCTTAACAAAACTGGGAAACTGAGAGGCAAAATATAGATAAATAAACGAAGAAGATATAAAATAGGTATTACGTGCTTGAATTAGAACAAATGATAAAATTAATTCATTAATCAGTATATGGGATGATTCTGTGAAAACCTATCTTGTAGTCTGGTTCAGTAGTGAAGGAGTCCGCCCGTCAGAAGTCAACCAGAGGTTGCTATCCCTGGGTTTCGAGCCCATGCAGGGAAGCTACGACTTCGTGTATAACTGGAACAGCAATGTCGGTGTTGAAAAGATCCTCGAGTTCGGAGATAAGGTCTACCTGAGCCTTCAGGGCACAGGTGTAATGTTCAAACTGGAAACTATGTGAACCGGCAGGAGTTTACCAAATAATTCCTGAGTAAATAATTCCAGGGGTCATGCCTAGCGAGGCATGTGCCCGGGTTACAGGAATAACAAAACCCTTAAGGTCATGACCCGGGAAGCTGAACTTTTAACAGACCCTTAATCCATCATTAAAGAGTCCTTAAAAAGGATTTATCGGAAAAGGATTTGTCGGCAGT
>DUIO01000265.1 GCA_013330315.1 Methanosarcina sp.
TGCGGAAACCTGTCTTATATTCGTTTTTCCGGATTGATTCTCTTTATTTAATGTTTTTTAAATTAATATATTAATATCATACAAAAATTATTAAATATGCTCTATAATTAATAAATAACCAAATTTCTCGTACTAAATTATAATATTTTCATGAGTCAAGTATATCTAAAACAAAAAGCGTAAGCATAATCTGGTGGTTAAACAGCAATTCTTAATCAAAAAGAGTCCCAAAAAGTATATCAGGCAATTTCAATGCCTGATAGCTATGGTATAGAAAATACAAAATCAGTAAAAAGAATGAGTCTGCTTGCAGGTAACTCAGTCATCCTCAATCCCTGAATTTTCCTCGATTGAAAGCATAAGTTCGCCATAGAGCAGTTTCTCAAGGGTTTCGGCTACATATTTTCTCTGCTGGTATTTCTGAATGTCTTCATGCATCCTTATATCCGAATCTACCTGAACCCTGAGAAGGGCAAAATGAAAAGCTTTTTCATTCTTTATCTGTGCAGTATGAAAGGTTTCCAGCAGGTAAGGAAGTTTTCGGGGATCTTCAATCACTTCACTTAAAAGCAACATTTCTTCAGGGATATCCATGATCTGTGAACATACGTCCTTTTTTCCTGTAATGAGTTGAAGATTTTTTTCCGAATACTTTTTCTCAAAAATAATTATTTCACCCAAATTTTCTTCCTCCATCCATATAGAAATCTCTGAGTTTTCCTGATAAATATTATATATTAATGAAAACTCCTGCTTATCAAGATGGCGGATTAAATAAAAAAGGAATAACAGGCAAATTTAAGCCAGCATCCCCTTTACTATAATATCTATAGCATCGTCTTCTTCAAGCCCGCGAGCCATTAAGGTCTCTACTTCTTTTTTGTCCACGCAGCCGATAGCAGCCTCATGCGTAACCTTGGCAAGGGGGTTGTCTACCCTGACAATTGGCACGGCTTCAGCTTTTGCATTGCCCTGAATAACTTCCATGCAGTCGACGTGTCCGCGGGCTTTCGGGGCATGCCCTTCGGTTATTCCTCTGAACATGGACTCTGCGTTGTCTGTTATGGCAAGTCGGCTCTTAATTACGCTGCGTGCATTTTCCCCATTAAGAGAAATTCTTTCAAGGATCTTTATTTTATCNNTATTTCAGGGCTGCATTCTTTCCGATAACCATTTCCGCGTCCATTTTGTGAATGACTTTTTCAGCATTGGGAAAGGTACAGTGGGCGATAAGCTCTACAGCTGAGTCTTCTTCGGCTACGAAGTCCATTTTGATTTCCTGAAGTCCGTCTTTAGGGACGAGCCCGAAACATAAGTGGACAGGCAGGGGGATTTTATAGCCTTTTTTAATGGTCATTTTGATATCCACGCCATGTTCGGTTTCTTTCTTCTCAAGAACTATGCCTTCGGTCCCGTTTGCACTGAGCACTTTGTTTCCGCTTATTACAAGGCTTGCAAGTTCATGGTTATGCAGGACTGCAGCGTCTCCTCCTGCTGCCGTATAAGCTGCGGTTATATCTTCCGCTTCNNCATAATAACAAGTACAGATGATCCATTTTCTTTGAGAGTCTGTATGAGTGAGACAATCTCTTTTAATGAGACAACATCAATTCCAGAGTCCGGCTCATCAAGAATTGCAAGCTTAGGCTTCATGGTAATAATGGAAGCAAGCTCGATCCGTTTCCTTTCGCCTCCGCTGAGCGCCTCACCCACTTCTCTGTTAAGGTATTTTTCAGGTTTCAGGTCGACTTTTTTGAGGGCTTCCTTTATCTCTTCTTCCGTGATTCCGCCATTGCCCTTTGCACCGATTGCGAGGTAATCCCTGACTTTAAGTCCCTCAAAACGGGCGGGCTCCTGCCAGGCAAGGGTTATGCCTTTTCTTGCACGTTCTGTTATTGAGAGTAATGCAACATCTTCTCCGTTAAAAATAATGCTGCCCTCTTCATGTTCATAACCCTGGAGCCCCATCAGGGTGTAGGCAAGCGTACTTTTTCCTGCACCATTTGCACCTATGATGCTGTGAATTTCACGATCACCTACCTCAAGGTTGATTCCACGCAGAATTTTTTTCCCATCACGGCTCAATATCAGGTTTTTTAAGGATAGAATCTATGACACCTCTAGCAAATTTTAGTTTGAACACTGCAGCAAATCTTTGCAGCGCTGCAGGTCTTTAACGGTATTTACGTTTATTGCTAGTCTGGGATTATCAAGTATGAGATTAAAGTCTTCCTGTTCGTTCCTGATTTGAGAACTGTCAAGGATATTTACTCCCGCGGGCACGATAAGTTTTCCATCCTTGTTAAATACGGTGTCAGGTCTGGTCCCTGCCCCTTTGCAGACATTGATTGGGACATAAACGGAAAGTGCCGGCTTTCCTTCCAGTTTATATCTCTCGATTACCGAATCAATGAGTTCTGGATTTATCAAAGGCAGGTCGGACATGATAATCATTACCGGACCCTTTGTGTTTGCAGTTTCCACTGCATGGATCATATCTCCTACATAGTTTCCGCCAAAGGTCCTGATAACCTGGATCTCACCTTTGTAACGCTCCTGAATCATAATTTCGGTTTTCGGGGTAACAGGGGAGACCGCTACTAAAACCCGGTCTATATTTTTTGCAGATCTAAGAGTATCGATTACATATGTGATAAGCGGCTTTCCGAGCAGTTCTACGCAGGGCTTTTCCCCCATACCAAGCCTCTGCCCGAACCCTCCTGCCATTACAATAGCGTCCATTCTAAACCTCCCATGTATCCATTTAATGAAAGTTTGAGGGTAACCGCGATGACGATCAGGGCAGTTATCCTTCCGATCTCGTTGGCTGTACCGATTCCGTCGCCGTTTAAGCCTCCGAAGTGGGCATAGCTCCTGTTAAGAAGTACCAGAGCTGAAACGCATGCTGCCAGGTAAGGAATAAGTCCTATTAGCCCAAAAGGCAGGAAGCATACAACCGCTCCGAAAATAAACCCTGTCAGGAAATTTTTTTGGGTTGCTCCGTTTATTGTCATTTCCCCAAGGCCCGGATAAGCCTGTTCCTTCGGCCGTGGGAGCGGTTTTCCGAAAGCTGCAATTGTTAACATTGATTGCTTGGCACTGACCTCTGCTATAAACATGGATGCAAGCATAAGAAGTGGTAGATCAGAACCAAAAGCAGTAATGCCCTCATCCTGAACCGATCTTATGGAGCCGTAAAAGGCGAGCAGCACAAGCATGCCAAAAGCAACTCCTCCTGTCCCAAGAGTTGTATCTTTCAAGGCTTTAATCTTTTTTTCGCGGGACCCGTGAGCCATGAAGCCATCTCCCATATCCGTGACTCCATCGAGGTGGTTAAAGCCTGTAAAGTAATATACAGCCCCCATGATAAGAGCTGCCAGGACAGAGTTCGGGAATACCAGTTGCCCTACATATGCAACTATCCCTATGAGAATCCCGAGTACGGCTCCTACAACAGGG
>DUIO01000125.1 GCA_013330315.1 Methanosarcina sp.
GGGTGAAGGCTCTTGGGATCCGGATTGTTACCAAAGAAGAGGCAAAGAGGCTTGCGGATTCGGGAGAGGCTCTGGAAATTGTTATGCAGGATTTTGACCCCTGCGCGGTTTCATGTGCGCTTTCAAATTTTGAAGTCAGGATGCCGGAAAATTATGCAGTTGCAGTTCAGGATCACGGGAACGCTCCGGATAAAAGCAATAGGGTCTACAGGTTTGAGCTTTTGAAAGAACTCATAGAGAAGGGGGGAAAGCTCGAAGACTTTGTGTACAGACCAGAAGAAATTCCGCAGGCTTTTACCCGCATGAAAGCACAGGCAGATTCGCTTCTTAAATCAACTACAGCCATTAATATACGGGCAGTTTTTATGGATACGGGGCCTGCAGCCGTATTCGGAGCTCTTACCGATCCTGCAGCAGTCCAGCCTTCCATTGTAATCAATATAGGGAATGGGCATACTCTTGGGGCTCTTGTAAATGAAAACAGGATCACGGCAATTTTCGAGCATCACAGTTCAAGCATGAATCCGGAAAAGCTTCAGGACTATATCATAAGGCTTGCTAACGGGACACTTGGTTTTGATGAAGTCTTTGAAGACGGAGGTCATGGAGCATATATAAGGGAGGTTTCTGGTTTTGAGCAGGTGCGCTCGATAATGGTTACAGGCCCTAAAAGAGAGATGCTTGAAAAGGTTTCAGGCTCCGGAATCAGGCAGGAAATTTTAGAAAAGCTGCACTTCGCAGCACCTTTCGGGAGTATGATGCTTTCAGGCTGCTTCGGGCTTCTTGCAGGATTTTTTGAGAAATACCCGGAAACATCAATAAAACTTATAAACCACTAAGTAGTAGGGAGTAAGTCACCTAAGCCTGGAATATATAAAATTCCAAAGAATGTTAAACCTGGACACGAAAATTCCCCATCGGGTAACCGGGTGATGCAGAAGTTCCCTGCCAGAACCCGTGAGGGCAGGTTTACAGATAAATGTAAATACAGGCAGGTATCTCTATATGCACATATCTCCATACTCAACGGTTTGCTAAACAGTTTTTTACGAACTTGAAGCAAACGCTTATAAGTGGATTATAAGTGGAAAAAGCTTCCACTCAAATATTATCAAAATCATCACTTTTCAGGAGAATCAAACTAATGGTACGAAAGCCAGGAAGTATGTATAGAAACGTGAGGCAGCGCTCATTTACCAGAAGAAAATATATGGGCGGTGTCCCCGGAAGCCAGGTTATTCACTATGATATGGGAGACAAAGCAAACACAACTTTCCCTGTAAAAATTTCTCTGGTTGCAGAGGAGAAATGCCAGATAAGGCACACTGCACTTGAAGCAGCCCGTATTACAGCAAACAGGCACCTTGTTGCAGACACAGGAAAGATGGGCTTTTACATGAAGCTCCGTGTTTACCCCCACGAAGTACTCAGGGAAAACAAGCAGGCAACAGGCGCTGGTGCTGACCGTGTTTCCAGTGGAATGCGCAGGGCTTTTGGAAAGAATGTCGGTACCGCAGCAAGAATAAATGCAATGCAGAAGATCTTCACAGTAGCTGTTGAGAAGCAGAACTTCCAGGCTGCAAAGAAAGCTCTCTGGCATGCAGGGCAGAAGCTGCCAACACCCGTCAGAATCGTTATCGATGAAGGCGCAGAACTGGTACAGTAACCGGTTTGAATTAAACAAAAGGAAGTACAAATATGTATGATTACGAAGAGCTTTTGGACCGTGCAATGGCAAAGATGCCGGACACAGANNGAATACGTTATGTGTTCGGAATGTGAACGCCCGGATACCCAGCTTGTAAGGGTTGACAGGGTGCTTGTCCTGAAATGTTCTGCCTGCGGAGCACACAGACCTGTCAAAAAGAGAAAGGTAAGCAACGTAGTTGTCAGGGAAGCCATCGAAGAGGGCGGAACCTATGAACTCCGGATAGATGCCGTTGGGTCCAAAGGTGACGGGATAGCAAAAATAGACAAGTATACGGTCTTCGTGCCCGGAGCCGCAAAAGGCGACGTGGTCAAAGTAAAGATAAAGAAGATCAGCGGAAACCTCGCCTTCTCGGAAAGGGCTTGAGGTTTAAGCTTTTTATTTTTAAAGAGGCAGTCCAGGCCGACTACTAATTTCCCGGTTATCGTGCCCGGACAGCTTAAGTCTTCATTTCTGAATTGATTTTTCAAACTGACCTTTTTTTGCAAATCCATTCAAATTAACCTGATCAAACCGGTATTTTCGAAATAATATTCTCAAACTAATACTTTCGAACTCGTATTTTCAAATAACATAAAACCATTCTTTATATAAGGTTCGTTCAGTATCACACACATGTCCGTTAATGCACACCAATCACCTACTAATACCTGTTTTTGAAAATTTATTGAATCTCTTATGATTCTTAATCTATTGGCATGAACCAGAGACGGTTTTAAATATTTGTCAGTTAAATCATGAACCTGTAAATTATGAACCTGTAAGAAACCACCTGTGAGGAAAAATGATCCCCGAAAAAAAGAACGTATCGGACATTCCTGCAATAGACAGAAATATAGAGATATTCTCCATGCCAGGGTTGTCTGTAAACCTTCAGCGACATGAAGGGGAAACCCTGAAACTTACAGCAAGCGGAGCCCTGAGACCAGCCCTCAGCCCGATCCTGAAGAAGATTAATTTACGCCTGAAAAAAGAAAAACCGGCTCTTGTGGAAGAGGATAGGGTTGTTCCTTCAGCGTGGCTGCCTCCCATACCAGGCCCTGCATTTAATCGCCTTATTTTTGCAGAAGTACAGATAGCCCTGGGGAAATACATCCCTGAAACAGTTTCCATTGAGATTACCCGCCAGAATAGCTCAAGATACTCTGCAGGAACAGTCACCGACGAACTGGATAAGGATACAATAAAAAGAGTAATAGACGAAGCCCTGGAACTTGGCACATCAATTATCAGTTTTACCGAAAACGACCCTCTGCTTCGTGAGGAAATTTTTGAACTAATTGATTATGTGGACAAAAAACGAGCTATAGTTAACTGTTCTACCTGGGGGACAGACTTTTCAAAAGAAACTGCTCTCCGTTTAAAAGAAGCAGGACTTCACTCTCTTATGGTCGGTGTTTATTCAACTGATCCTCAGAAACATGATGCAGTCCGAAAATCGGAAGGCTCATACGAAAGGGCAATATCAACAATAAAACTTGCTCTTGAAGCAGGGCTTCTTGTAGTACTGACAACTCATGCCTCTCCTTCAAACATGAAGGAACTTCCTGCCCTTTACGCGCTTGCATCAGAACTCGGGGTGCATGAGTTTTCTGTCTGGGAATCAATGCCAAAAAGAAGAGGCGAGTCTGTGATTACTGACAGGGACCGGAGAGTAATCCTTGAAATGTATCACAGGATCAACTCAGCCCCGGAGGGACCCCGCATGTTTTCAAACACCTATTTCGAAGGGCAGATGCTGGGTGCAATGGCAGGCAGGCGCTGGATGCATGTAACCGCAGACGGGGATGTAAAACCAAGTCCTTATCCCCCTTTCAGGTTCGGAAACGTAAAACAGGTACCTTTAAAAGAAATCTGGCAGAGGATCAGGAGTTATCCGTATTTCCAGCGGCAGAAGAATATAAGCCCCATGCACGATCCTGAATTTATGGAATTTGTCGATAAAATTCCTGAAGAGGCAAAACTGCCCTATCCTTTTGAAGAGATTTGCGGGAAATAATTTTAAGATAGTATGAGTTCTCTGAGATGGGAAAATGTTCTTGTCTCAAGTTCTCGCCAGGAACTCTTTGTCTATTAAATCGTACATATACTTCAGGTCCAGATAAGTCGAGATCACCTCAGATTCGTAATCTATCCTGCCAAATTCATCTCTGGAGAAGATGACACATCCTTTTCTGATAACCTCGAACTAAAGTTCTATAGGGGAATTGTTTAGTATTTTTACATCAAACTCAAATCTGGGCTTGATTTGTCTCTCCAGCTCCCCTGCCATCCTTAAAGAGAACATAATCATTGATAGAAAAAGCGTTGCCTCTTCCCCTGGACCCTTATATCTTAATTCTATTTTTGAGAAGAGGTTTTCGCAAAAATGAACTTAAGAAAGAAGACATAAAGTAAAATTAATTCCTGTAACTGAGTGCCAGAAGATAAACATTTACATATGAGCAGGTATTTTTAAAGAGCAGTTTAGCCGGAATAAAATTTACACCCTTATTTATGTTGTTCTTATGATGTAGCATTTATTTAGCAAGAAAAAGCTGCCTGCAATACTTTCCGGAAAAGGCAGCCTATGAGGGACATTATGGATAATAAACTTGACCCGTGGAGTTCAAGCAACATCACCGATTATTCCAAGTTATTCGAAGAATTCGGGATTTCTCCTTTTGAAAATGTACTTCCGGAAATTCCGTCCCCGCATATGTACATGCGGAGAAAAATCATCTTCGGGCACCGTGATTATGAACAGATTGCAGAGGCCATGCGGACAGGTGCCCCTTTTTCAGTTATGGATGGCTTTATGCCTTCAGGAAAAGTCCACCTGGGGCACAAAATGGTTATGGACCAGATAGTCTGGCACCAGGAAATGGGAGCTTCAGCCTTTGTCGGGATTGCGGACAGGGAAGCTTTTTCGGTGCGCGGCTTTTCCTGGCAGAAATGCAGGGAAATCGGGGTAGATGAGTATATATTAAGCCTGATCGCCCTCGGTTTTAAGCCTGATGGTCTTATTTACTTCCAGTCAGGCTGCGGGAGTGTTAAAGACCTCGCATTCGAACTCGGAGCCAAAGTTAACTTTTCGGAACTGAGCGCAATCTACGGCTTTTCAGGAGAAACAAGTCTTTCCCACATGCTCAGTGTAGCAACCCAGGCTGCAGACATCCTCCAGCCCCAGCTAGAAGAGTTCGGAGGACCAAAACCGGTTGTAGTCCCCGTAGGCCCGGACCAGGACCCACATCTCCGCCTTACGAGAGGACTTGCCGGCAAAATGAATATGTTCAGGGTAGAAGAGCGTGAGGACACAAAAACAGGAAGGAGATACCTGAGTGTCCGGGGAAAAGCTGCCCAGAAGGAAGCTCTCCAGGAACTTAAAAAACGTATTCCGGGGAAAGTAAAACTCTATGAAGAGCATATAGACGTGCTTGAATATCCCGACCTTTCAGGGCTTGAGAAGATTGTCCGGGAAGTAGCAGTTGAGTTCGGAGGTTATGCTTTCGTTCCTCCGGCATCCACTTACCACCGTTTCATGAGCGGGTTACAGGGCGGAAAGATGTCTAGCAGCATCCCTGAAAGCCAGATTGCCCTTACTGATGACCCCAAAGAAGGGGCAAANNATGATAAAGAACTGCTGGAGATAAAACAGGAATGCATATCAGGCACAAGGATGTGCGGCTCATGCAAACAGCTTGCAGCCGAAAAGCTGCAGGAGTTCCTTAAGGATCACCAGGAAAAACGGGAACTTGCAAGGGAACATCTTGATGAGTACAGAATAATCTACAAAAACTGAATTGTTAAAACTGAACTGTTAATAGAGATAAAAGATTAAACAACTCAAAATATTAAACGGCTCACAGATTTATTAAATTTCCATAAATATTCAAATTTCTATAAACGATCAAACCCTTAATCATTTCAGGAAGATCAGGACGTGATCACATTATGAGTGCTCAGGATAACCTCACAATCAATGAGAAAAAGGTCTTGCTCGCCCTTGACGAGCTTAGATCGGCAACTCCAGATAAGCTGGAAGAAAAGTCCGGGCTGCAGGTGGATGCGGCAATGCAGGCAGCCTTCATGCTCCAGGAAAAAGAGCTCGCTTCCGTTTCCGAAAAAGTGCTCGAACGCTATTCTCTTACAAAGGAAGGAGAGGAATATATAAAAACCGGACTTCCGGAGCGCCAGATAATTAATTCCCTGAAAGCTCCTACCTCCCTTGAAGAATTAAGGAGTTGTTTTTCTCCTCAAACCGTTGGAATTGCAACTGGCTGGCTCGTAAAAAAAGGATGGGCAAAGGTTGAAAACGGAATGATGTTACCTATGGGAGAAGCTCCTGCGGGAAAAGATGAAAAAGCTCTTACAGCTTTCGCAGGAAAGGCAAAGACTCTTGAAGAGCTTACAGCGGACGAAGGGACAATAAAGGACCTGCTCAAACGCAAACTCGTCACAAAACATGAAGAGAAATTCAGGACTGTTTCAATCACTGAAGTCGGAAGTGCTCTTGCTGCCGAAGGCATTATCCTTGAAGAAGAAATTGCCCAGCTCACCCCTGACCTGCTAAAGAGCGGAGCCTGGAAAGGGAAAAAGTTCAGGCCATACAGACTTGATATTACTCCGAAACCTCTTTACGGAACCAAAATTCACCCTTACAGGCGCCTGATTGAACAGATGCGCCAGATCTTCCTGGAAATGGGTTTCACAGAGATCAAAGGCGGCATAATTCAGAGTTCTTTCTGGAATTTTGATGCCCTCTTCCAGCCCCAGGACCATCCTGCGAGGGATATGCAGGATACTTTCCATCTTGGCAGCACCTGCCAGCTCCCGGAAGAGTATTCTGAAAAGGTTGCAGCAATGCACGAAAACGGTGGAGATATCGATTCCTGCGGCTGGGGTGGGATCTGGGATAAAGAGCTTGCCAGGCGCAATGTGCTCAGGACCCATACTACTTCAGTAACCGTAAAATACCTTGCAGACAACCCCGAGCCGCCTGTAAAAGCCTTCTGCATTGACAGGGCTTACCGCAGGGAAACAATTGACCCGACCCATACTCCTGAATTCGAGCAGCTTGAGGGCGTGGTTATGGACAAAGATATGTCCTTTGCAGATCTCCTCGGCCTCCTTGCAGAGTTCTATCACAGGATGGGATTCGAAGAAGTCCGCTTCCGTCCGGGATATTTCCCCTACACCGAACCAAGCGTAGAACCTGAGGTTTACGTGGACGGTCTTGGCTGGGTCGAACTCGGAGGCGCAGGTGTCTTCAGGAAAGAAGTTACGGAACCCTTCGGGATAAAAGAACCTGTCCTTGCATGGGGGCTTGGAGTAAGCCGGCTCGCTATGCTAAAACTTGGACTCAAAGACCTGAGGCTTCTCTACCAGTCCGACATAGACTGGTTAAGAAAGAGCGAGATTTGCAGGATCTGAAGTTTGAAACAAAATATCGGGAACTAATGTATCAAAGCAAAAAAAGCTGGAAACCAAAAAAAGCCTTGGGGCTGTAAAAACTGCCTGTTTCAGCCCGCAGGCAATTCCCTTTTAAAAGAACCTTTAATGCTGCCCTCAAGCTGCTTTGATACATCACAATAAGAATCGGTCAGCTTCGACTCTTAACTCTCCGATAAAAAAGGGAGCTTCCCCTCTGCTTACTGTCAATTTTATAGGCATGCTCGGGTTCAGCATAGTCCTTCCCTTCCTTGTGTTTCTATTAAACCGTCCTGGCAGCAGCACTTTCATTCACTGCCTGTAAGTTCGATATATCCAGTTTTCCGGTTAACAGGCGCTCCTGTTCTCTACAGGTGGTTTGATATTTACGGGCGTAAAAGAATTATATTCTTAAGCTAGCCTGACCCCCTGCTCTCATAACTATTTTTTTTGATGGCCCTTTTTCTTTCGGCCTCTACCTCTTTGAAGTTGACCCGGAGATCATGAGAGTTTTTGCCTTTACTCTGCCCCTTGCAGTAATTTTTCTCCCCGGGCTGATCCTGGGCTGACTGTTGTAGGAATCATTTGTAGCAAGAGATTTTTGACTGCATGTATGTACTCTGTATCATATTTTTACCAAGCTCAAGGCTCAGACAATTTTGAAAGAGAGCTAGTAATACTCAGCCAGATAACCTGCTTTTTAAGGAAAATAGCCGTTTATGGCATCATTATCATCACTTTTCAGATATTCGGATAATACTCAGGAAATAAAGTTTAAAAAAACCTTGTTTACATAAACTAATTATGCTTCCAGGGTAAAGAATCCGGTATAGAAAAATCAGGGAGGTAGTTTAAAAGAACTGGATAAAAGGAGAGAGAAAAGAGAAAGTATAAAGAAAAAAGAGAAGGGAAAAGAAAAATAACGGAAGAAAAAAGGAAAGAAGAGAAGAAAAAGGAAAAAAAGGTAGAAAGAGAGCAGCCGACGACGAAAAAAATAGAAAAGAAGCTGGAAAGAAAAGCATTAACAGAAAAGAGCAAGATATAGTATCTGGTGGGGTTGGAATGAATAATTTATTCAAAGCCTTGATTGCTATTTTGGTGATTATTCTACTGTTAGGAGCTGCACTTATAATCGGAGGGATGGCCTTTCTCTTTCCTGTGGAGAGAAGCAGCGAAGCAGAAGAGACAGTTGTCTGGGAAGAGAGCTCGCAGAATGAATTCACGAGTGAATCATACAGCTATGATGACAGATTCAAGTTCGTTTACACTCCGGTGAATCCGAATGCCTTGCTTGACTGCTATGTAAGCTATCATTTCCAGGAAGACGGAACCACACAGGAAAATATTGACAGAAGATTATATGAAAACGTATCAACTGAAAACCCGATTTCTTTTGAGTTTCCTAAAAGAAAAGGATCCAGGTATAAACTTGACATAACGATAGAGGATAAAGATGGAGCTGTGCTGCACAAAAGCGAAGTAGAGATCTATTCCAGCTTGAAACAGATTAAATAAAAAGGAAAAAAATTAAATAATAACTAAAAGCCGAAAAAATTGAGGATTATTGGCCCTCAAAGTGTTTTAAGGTATTCAACAACATCATCCACATCCTCCTCAGTCATTTTCCACCTTGGCATTGTCAGGTCAAGGGGTTTACCCGCAGGATCGATACCTTCTCGAATTGCCCTTTTGATGGTCTCTTCCGTATATGGAGGATGTTCTTCCTCTTCGGTATGGTTTTCGGAAATAAGGCTTTCATATCTGATATCTGAAGGGATTTCATAACTCATCATTATCGGATAGCCTCCTCTCCCGTCAGTTCTGTGGCAGTTAACGCAACTCCCTCCATGGACGTACAGCCAGCGGGGACCATACTCGATTTCAATAAGGTCTCCACTCTCATTAAACCCTGTATAGTAAATCAGCTCCCCATTTGACTCAAAATCGGTTGTGTTATAGGAAGAAATCCTTCCAGGGTACATTCCACTTCCCGGATACATACCACTCCCAGGATACATACCTCTTCCGGGGTATGAAGTCCTGTTCTCCGGATAGACATTAGACCGGTCATAGAAGTCATCCACCATACGGGAACCTCCCCACATTGTCCCGAACATAAAAATAAGGACAGCTATTCCTGCAACTAAAAGAACAAGCAGGATTATCAGAAATGGACTGCTTTTGTTTCCCCCATTTGCGATACTTGAACCCCCTTTAACAATTAAAATCATGAACGATTTGCCTGGTCAAATTATCAGGTCACATTTACTGATATTACTTTCTCCTTCCCCGAGTATGCTTTGAGATAAATCTGGCTGCTGCAGAAATCAGTGCTACCATAGCCAGAATNNGAAAGCTCAATAATATACAGCACATCTCTGGGATCGTTTTTAACCAGCACTATATCAGCTGTTTCGATTGCAACGTCCGTACCTGCCCCTATTGCTATTCCCACATCAGCCTGGGCAAGGGCAGGTGCATCATTAACTCCATCCCCTACCATCCCGGTAATGTATTGCTTCTGGACTTCCATAACTTTTGCTGCTTTTTCATGAGGAAGGACTTCTGCAAAGTAGTCGTCAAGCTCCAGTTCCCGAGACACCCAGGCAGCAACATAACGGTTGTCCCCTGTCAGCATGAGGCATTTTATACCCATGCCTTTGAGCTTTGAAATTGCTTCCCTTGACTCCTTCCTGACAATATCGGCAAGTGCAAGCGCTCCGAGCAAATTTTCCCCTTCAAGCAGAAATACGACAGTTTTTCCCTGTCCTTTAATTTCTTCGATTCTCTCGCTTTTCGGGTCGATTCCAGCCTCCTTAAGATAACCCGGGCTTACTACAAAGTATTTCTTTCCTTTTATTATCCCTTCTATACCTTTTCCCGGGATGGAACTGAACTTTTCAACCTGTAGAGTCTCAAGCCCGTTTTCCTTTGCACTTTCAAGGATTCCTCTTGCAATCGGGTGTTCCGAACTGGATTCAAGAGAGGCTGCAAGGGTAAGAATCATTTTGTCGTTTTCACTATATATTTGACTGCCTGTTTGCCCACCTGCTTTATCACTCACATCGCTGGTCAGGCTCTCTTTTGTTTCGTTCTCTTCACCTGAGAAAGAGATAATATCCGTTACTCCAAANNCCGGATTTTGCTGCTATTGATGTTGAAACCGCAACTACGAGCGGAATTGCAAGTCCAAGGGCATGAGGGCAGGAGATAACCATCACGGTAACAGCTCTCTCAAGGGCAAAGACAAGTTCCTGACCGAAAAGGATCCAGACAATAAAGGTGAGAGTCCCGACAGTCAGGGCTATTATGGTTAGGTACAGTGCAGCCCTGTTTGCCAGGTCCTGGGTCTTTGATTTGCTTTCCTGGGCAGCCCTGACGAGTTCGACAACCTGGTTGAGATAAGTATCCTTTCCTGTCTTTTTGACTTCCACAACGAAAGCTGCCTCTCCGTTGATAGAACCGCCTATGACCTCATTTCCCGGATTCTTAGTGACAGGTCTTGACTCCCCCGTAAGCATTGATTCGTTTACGCTGCTTGTCCCTTCTGTAACGGTCCCGTCAACAGGCACTTTTTCTCCGGGCTTGACCAGAACCCTGTCCCCTATTTTCAGCTGGTCGACGGCCACATCAACGGTTTCCCCGTTTTTCCGCAGGTGAGCAACCGAGGGCATTATCTTAACCAGCTCTTCAAGCGCCTTTGAAGCCCCCATTACAGAACGCATCTCCAGCCAGTGCCCGAGTAGCATGATATCAATAAGGGTTACCAGTTCCCAGAAAAAAACTTCTCCGGGAAGCCCGAAAACCACAGCAGAACTGTAAAAGTAAGCCACGCTAATGGCGGTGGCTATAAGGGTCATCATCCCGGGTGATCTCTCAGTAAGCTCCTGCTTTATACCTTTAAGGAACGGATAGCCACCGTAGAAGTAAACAACAGAAGAAAGCAAAAATACAATCAAATCCGCACCCGGGACAATAAACTCAAAACCAAAAAACTCCTGGATCATAGGAGATAGCAGCAAAACCGGGAAAGTTAACACGAGAGAAATAATAAATCTTCTTTTGAAATCTTCAAGCATGTGAGTATGATGATCTTCATGATCTTCATGGCCTTCTCCGCCTGAAGGTGCATGCCCTGCATGCTCCATCTCACCATGCTGTTCATGTTTTATCCCGTCATGTTGCTCATGTTTCATCTCTGCATGTTGCTCGTGACTCATCCCTGCATGCTGTTGATGCCCCTCATGCTCCATTTCTTTATGTTGATCGTGCTCAAGCGATTTTTCTTCAGTTCGACTTATTTGATCTTCCGGAGGTCCTTCATGCAGCACATTCTCATCAGATCTGTTGCTACTATTTTCATGCAATCCATGAGAATTTCCTGACATTTTTCCGCCGGAACTATGTTTTTTGTCGTGAGGAGAGGACATATTTGCTTGAATTTCAGACCTATTCGTGTCCATTCCCCTTTCTTTAGCCTGCATATACCCCAATGCCCCTTATTTTAATTTTATTTAAGATATAATCCCTTGATATATTTGAAAGTAAGGGAACCAAATATCCTGAGTCAGGAAAAAGAATGCCGGAAAAGATAATGGATCTGCTATTGTTCGGCCGAATTTGCGGATGGGATTATAGAGTAGGTTAGAAATTATTCGGGTTTCAAAAAACAAAATACTGCTCACTTCAAAATAAGAGAACTGGAAAAGAGAAAATCAGCTGTAAAAAAGTGAAAGGTAAATAATTAAAGGTATATCAGACCATTAAGTCTAAATTAATGAAGTTTGTTACTGTTGATTAATTATTCCGATATTTTTGCAGAGTTTAAAAATTGTATATACATCTGGTTTCTCTGATAATTTTGCCAGTGTTATCTTTCTCTAAAAATCTCATGATCTCTTTGTCATGGACAATAACTGTTTTACAGTACGGGCATGGTTCCGCATTTTTGTATGTTATGGCACGCCTGAATGTTTCTGCATCTTTAAATTGAGCTATTTTTGAGCTGAACCATTTTCTGCAATTCGGACACCTAACTTCACAGATATTTATTTCGCTCATTTCCCATCATCTTCAAATTTAATTTCACATTGTATGAAGTACAACCTAACTTATATATAAAACAACATGGAAAAAATTAGTCTAATTGTAGACTAAAAGAATAGATCCTCCCAACATATTTTTATTAAATTCGCAAAAAAAATAGCTGTTACATAATATTATCCGGCCGTTAAAGAAAAAAACGAATAACGGAATAACGAATAAAGAAAAAACCGAGAGAATCTGAATTTTCCATTGTCTAAAACCAATTATCTGCAGCCGATCTGATATAATCCAATTTTCTTTAACTTAATCTTCTTTAACCTAATTTTCTTTAACCTAATTTATTGTAATTTGATTTTTTGCAGCCTAATTATAAATAATTAGTTTCCGGATAAAAACATGATAAAAATAAATTGAAGAGTACTTATGCAAAAAGAGCATTTTCTGCATAAAATAGCTAATCAAGACAGATTCTTTATACATGTTTTTATTTTTTCTTTGCAGTATTGATCCCAAGAATAACATACGGAGTACAGTGCCTGAGAATTGAGCTATAAAGGCCCGTAAAAGCTATCAGGGCAACAATCCATTTCCAGGGCGATCTTTTAACAAGACCCGTTGCCAGCGCCAGAGTTGCAAGTACTCCATATATGGTCCTGAACAGGAGATCAAAACCTCCTACATTTTCTTCCAGAAACAATTTTTTAAGATTCATCGGACAAAACTCCCTTATAAACCCTATTACATACTTATAGACCCGGCAATATATAGCGTTATTCCGTTTGCATTCCGTTTAATGTTCCGCTATCATTTTACTTTCTAAAATCTGCACAGGAAATTATGAGAATTTTCTGTAAAAAATCCTTAAGTTTTCACAAAATCACAAAATATATAACAAGAGATGAGAAGGTTTCTAGCTATGCCCGAGATAAAAATTGACAGGTCTCTCTCATACATGGAAGGTACCCAACGCGTGTATGATGAAGCCACGACACTTGAAAATACAAAAGGCCAGATAAAAAAGATAGGCGTCACCCGAATTGCAGATATCACAAACCTGGACAGGCTCGGTGTCCCGATATTCTCGGCAATCCGCCCGAGTGCAGCTCCGGGAGCAATCAGTATTTACTCAGGCAAAGGCTCGACCGAGCAGCGAGCCCGAATTTCGGCGATCATGGAGAGTTTCGAACGCTGCCTGGCAGAAAGGCCCGGTTTGAACGCAAATATTGCGGGAGACATTTCAGCTTCTGCTCTCGTCGAATCTTACTTAAACGCCAGAGAAAACTTCAGTGTCCTTGACCCTAATGACCTGCTCCTGTCCCAGCCGTATAACCCGAGTTCCCTGCTTGAGTGGGTAGAAGCATATGATTTGCTAAATAAAGAAGAGGTTTTCGTAAGTGCAAATGCGGTATACCATCCCTATGACAGCCCGGGTCAGTGCCAGAAATTATTCCTGAGCAATACCAACGGGCTGGCTTCAGGGAATGTGCTTGAGGAAGCCATTCTGCATGGGCTGCTTGAAGTTATAGAAAGGGATGCAATTAGCGCGGCTCAGTTCACCCGAAACCTTGGAAAAGAGATTGTGCTGACCGAAGAAGACGGATATGTTTATGAGCTTGCCCGGAAATTTAAAGATGTCGGAATAGAACTTAAAATATGGCTTGTCCCGACTGATACGGGGATCCCTACAATAATTGCAGCAACCGATGATGTAAAATTGAAAGACCCGGCACTTCTGGTCATGGGAGCAGGGTCACACCTGAAACCCGAAATTGCGGTCGCAAGAGCAATAACCGAAGCTGCACAGTCGAGGGTTGTCCAGATTCAGGGAGCAAGGGAAGATACGGACAGAGAAGGAATTATTCGAAGTGTAGGATACGAACGCATGAAGCGCCTGAATTGGTTCTGGTTCGAAGAAGGAGAAAAAATCTCCCTTTCCAATATTCAGGATCTTTCCAGAAAAAGCCCTGCAGAAAATATCGACGTAATACTTGAAAAACTGAAAAACCTTGCAGAAAGGGTGCTTGTAATAGACCTCTCAAGAGAGGAAGTTGCTGTGCCCGTGGTCAGAGTGATCATTCCTGGTTTTGAACTTTTCACAATCGACCGTGACCGTAAAGGAAAAAGGATTACTGTAGGGAATAAGAGAGAACTTTCCAGAGATAGAAATGATAAACCATGGAAAAGAAGATAAAACCGCAAAAAAGAAAATGAGGCTGTGGAAAAAATAATGGTAGCGGAAGAATCAAAGGCAGTTATTTTTACTGGAAACAGCATAAGTCAGGAGGATGCAAAAAAGATCCTCACGGCAAACTACCAGCCCCCTGTACGCAGATTCCAGCTTGAAAAATTTGTCCAGAAGGGGTATGAGGTCATAGGGATCATAGACGGGATCTTTTTTGACAGGGCTGCGGTAGGGCACAGGGAGATTATCTCTGCCCTTAATGCAGGCGTAAAGGTAGTTGGCGGCGCCAGTATGGGAGCTCTCAGGGCTTCGGAACTGGATACACACGGCGTGGTCGGTGTTGGAAAGATCTATGAATGCTACAGGGACGGCATTATCGAGTCTGACGACGAAGTCGCCGTAAGCACCAACCCTGATACTTTTGAGCCCATTTCGGTGCCCCTTGTAAACATGCGAGAAACGCTTAAAGCTGCTCTGGCTACCGGGCTTGTAAGTGAAAAAGAGCATAAGGATCTTCTGGAGCTTGCAATCAATACTTACTATCCTGACCGCAGCTATCTCGGGCTTGTGAAAGAAGGGGCTAAAAGAGGACTGATCCCTGAAGAAAAGAGAAAGGAACTGCTTGACTTTTGCCTTAACAGTGGAATCGATGTGAAAAGGCAGGATGCAATTCTTGTACTTGAGACCGTAAAAAAGCTGCTTGAAGAGACTGAAATTTAAAGTCTCTTCGGATTTTATAATTCAGGAGCAGTCTTTAGCCATTAAAACAAATTTTAGAGTTTTATTAGCATTTGTTAGCATTATATTAGCGTTTTGTTAGCATTGTCAGCGTTTTGTTAGCTTTTTGTTAGCATTATATTAACGTTTTATTAGCAGTTATTAGTATTTACTCAGCGTTTTATTATGTACAGCCTGATAATGTACAGGCTTACGAGAAGGACAATGAAATTGTACACAGCCCTGAAAATAGGAATGTACTGGTACTCGAACCAGATTTCGATTATTCGTTCAATGGAGAAATAAAGCTGGAAGGTTGCCACAAGCAGGAGCAGCATGGCAATCACAAACACTCCTTTCCTGAAGTTTTCTCCGAGATCTGGCACTTTTGTCCTGTGCGTATCTGATCTGATTTCTTCTGTACTGGTGAGATTTTCGGTTTCACTCATTCAAACCGCCTCCTTAGAATTGCTGCTAAGCAGAGCAGTACTGTTGACAGGAACAGGCTGGACCCCGGAGCAGCACTTTCTTCGGCGTATGTTTCGTCAGGAGCCTTTTCATAATCGTCAACACTTTCAAATTCGCTGGTCTGAATCCTCTTTGTTTCCGTTGCAGTCTTATCTTTAATCTCTACTTCCGGACTGAGCTGGATATAACCCTCCCCGCGTCTCACAATAGTGTCATTGTTCCAGATCAGCACCTCAACTGCATAGTTATATTGATCCGGCATTGTAAGGTTAACACTCCGTATAACTGTTGCTTCGGGTTTAATTTCTCCTGTCTGGATCCAGACCTTATCTGCAAGAAGTCCCGCATCTATTTCTCGAACTTTGACCAGTGTACGAAAATCAGAACTGGTTTTTCGGCCCTCATTTGCTATGTAAATATCACTCTCGATGAGGACTTTTCCGTCTTCAATTTTCTTTACCCTGAAGTCCATTTCGGAAATCTCAAGCCCTATGTCCTGCACATCAGCAGGTAAAAAATCAAGATTATAGACTTTTATTTCTCCGCTACTTTTCTGGGTTTCTCCTTCAAAAAGCACCGAACGTATATTATATCCTCCGGTCTTTGGCAGACTCAGGCTCTGACTTACTGCTTTTGTTTCCCCTTTCTTCAGCACTCCGAGCTCTATTTTTTCCTGTACTTTAAGCAGCCCGCTCTCCCTGCTGTATACTTTCAGAAGGAGAGAGGTATTTTTCTCTGCATCTCCAAAGGATTTTTCTATGTATGTTGTAACATTGAGATCTACAAAAGAAGCTCCTGTATGGTCTGTTGAAATATCCATATCCCTGATGTTGTAATAGCTCTCCTCTTCAAAACTCCGGATACAGCCGCTTCCGGACGTGAAAAGGAGAATGATAAATAAAAAAAATAATACCCGGATTAGTTTTATCCTCTCTTTATCCAAGGATTGTCACCTTCTTTATTAATTGTATTAAGAAGTATATGCTTTTTTCTTAGATGGACGGATTTCTCTTTATCCGGGAATTATTGAATGAAAATTATTAATGTTTATATTCAAATATTCAGATATGGGCAAAATACATAGGAATGGACCATATGGGACAAACTATATAGAAAAATTTTGCTTGAAACCGATGGCTCAGAAAGTGCCAGAAAAGCTGTAGATCCGCGGTTGAACTTGTCCGCCCGAATGGGGCAAAAATTTATGCTGTCAGCGATTGACAGGTCAATTATTCTTCAGTCCCTGAAGAACAGGAGGAGAAGACTATGAAACGAAACCCTTACAGGAGAATTCTACTTGCAACAGCCGGCTCGGAAAACGCAAAAAGTGCAGCCTGCTCAGGGCTTGAAATTGCAAAGAGTGCCGGAGCTGAAGTTTATATCGTATATGTAGCCAGCATTTCCTGCTGTTCTCCTATTATGCCTTAAAATTATGACTTGGAGATTGGAAAAGCCGACATAGACCGGTTCCTGCTCGGAGGGTTACGGAAAAAGTTGTAAGGCATGCAAATGCTAAAGTGCTCGTCGTGCGCGGNNNGTACCGTCTCCTCCTGGCATTTTATAAGTGTCTCCTCAATAAACTCACTTCTTTACTTAGATTGCACATGGATTTATATACATGTACTGACTTCCGAGAGGCAATACCTAAGCAGACTAAAACGATTCCAATCAGGTTTTAATTCATGCAGTCTGAAAAACACCCAAGAATATCAAGTAGTCTGGAATCCGATATCGTAAAAAAAGGTTTCGACTGGCTTTCCGCTCAGAAAATTCAATCCGTAAAAGAACTTGCAAGTACGGTATCGGCACATGCCTTATGGGGGCTTCCGAACCCTTATATCACTCAATTNNGGTACTGCCTGGGAGCAGGTCGGCACTACCTCCCTCATAATCTCAGCACTAAAAAAACAGGACCGCCTTGCAGGAAGCGGGGATTTTGAAGAATTCGTCCGGGAAAGGGCTGAGTGGGTCCTTTCGAAGAGGGAACAGGATGGAGGCTGGGAACATATTTCTACAAGCAATCTGGTAATCCAGGCCCTTCTCGCTGCAGGCTTCAAAAAAGAAATTAAAAGCTCTATCGGCTGGCTGAAGGAAAAAGTCCATGAAAGCGGAGCATGGGGAAATAAAGAAGATGANNAACCTTTTATATCAATTTCTTTTTGCGGGTTCTACAAGTAACTTTTTTCAAAAAATCGTTTTCCAAAAACTATAAATAAGAATCCTGATTTTGTAAAGTTTTCACCAATAAACATATATATTAAATAATATTATTTTATCTTATCAATTAAGATAGCTATAGAAAAAAAA
>DUIO01000287.1:0-2123 GCA_013330315.1 Methanosarcina sp.
GAAGGTTTCACTATCAGGTGAATTAAAAAATGAGTTTCCGGAGTAAAGTAACTCAAATTTTACTGCTTTGATTCTGTGTCTCAAAATCTTTTTGTCGCTTTACGAACCTGACCCCCATTTCAAAGGCTTTCTCACAATCCTGCGGAAACACTTCTTTTCGCCTTTTTGCTTTTTCTTCGGGGTCAAACCTGTCTGCAACATACTTTGAGTAATCATCGAATTGATAGGTGTCGGTGCTGCATAATGACTCTGTATAGCCGAAGATTCTTTTTGCGAAATTTTCATTCAGTTCAATAGTTTTCCCGAGCCCAAACATATCGAAGTAATCTTCCTTTATTCCCATCGTGTAGATAAAGCCGACAGAGATGTTTTTCGGATATAGCGTAGGTATATCATTGGAGTAAACGAGGTATGGGAATACATAGCGTTCCATAAAAGATCTCATCTGGCCTGTAGAATTTCCAAGATAAATGGGCGATCCGAGGATCACAGCATCCGCTTCTTCCAGTTTCTCAAGCAAAGGTGTAAGGTCATCCTTCATTGCACATTTTCCATAACTTTTTCCGCCTTTTAGTTTACAGGCGAAACAGCTTATACATCCTTTGAAATTGAGGTCATAAAGATGGATCATTTCCGTTTCCGCACCCTCTGAGGCTGCGCCTTCTAGGGCTTTTTCTAGCAGGGTTGCAGTGTTCCATCTTTTTCGGGGACTTCCGTTTATTGCGATTACTTTCATAGTTTTACCTCTTGCTTTCTAATCTCATTCTCCAATCCTATTCCAATCCTATTCTAATCCTATATACCTTTAATCTCTCTGGATTTGGTGCCTTTCAGGTTTAGAGAACGAACGGTAATACTGTACTCATCTTTATTATATTTCTTAATGAATATTTTTAAATTTAATCACGAGAGCAGCACTTTGACTTTAAATTAACAAAAAGAAAAATAAAGTTTAAAAAATAAAGTCTAAATAAAGTTTAAATAATTTATTTATTANNTCTGCGGGTTTTAGAGGTTTTGTGCAGGCGTAAAGCAATTTCCTGAGAATGAAATTACTGGCCTTGGAAGGTCAAGGTCCAGTGCTTCTTTCAGGACTTCTTCAATAGTCTCTACAGGGACAAACTTAAGTTCGTTTCTGACTTCTTCAGGCACGTCCTCAAGGTCTCTTTCGTTCTCTTTTGGAAGGATTACTTTCTTTATGCCTGCCCTGTGGGCTGCAAGGACCTTCTCTTTTATGCCGCCTACGGGCATTACCGCACCACTCAGTGTGATTTCCCCGGTCATTGCAAGTTTCGGGTCAACTGCTTTTCCGGTGATCAGGGATGTAAGAGCAGTAAAGAGAGTTACACCTGCTGAGGGTCCGTCTTTCGGAGTTGCACCTGAGGGCACGTGGATGTGGATATCGCTTGCGATGAAGTCAAAGCCGCTTCCGATGTTTGCAAGCCTTGACCTTGCCAGGCTCATAGAGATCTGTGCAGACTCTTTCATCACGTCCCCGAGCTGACCTGTAAGCGTCAGTTTTCCGCTTCCGGGCATGAATGTGCCTTCTATGAAGAGGATATCCCCTCCGACAGGAGTCCATGCAAGTCCGGTTACTACACCGGGCACGTTCTCTTTTCTGGCTTCCTCCTGCCTGATTATTTCTTTCCCGAGGATCTCTTTAAGCATATCCGCTTTGACCACATAAGGAAGGTCGGTCTTTCCTGACACGATCTTTTCGGAGACAAACCTTGCAGTCTTTGCAAGCTGTTTTTTAAGCCCACGGACTCCTGCTTCACGTGTATATTTGTCGATGATTACCTTCAGGGCTTCATCTTCGATTTTGAGCCTGTCGGCGTCAAGACCGTGCTCTTCCAGAGTGTAGGGGATAAGGTGGTCTTTTGCAATTGCAAGCTTCTCGTTTTTGGTGTAGCCCGAGATCTCGATTATCTCCATCCTGTCAAGNNATATGTCCTCCTGTGTCCTCTGATTTCTGCTTCATCCTTGACACCGCCGAGGCTAGCCCTGACGTACTGCCTGCCAAGGGCATCTGCAATGCTCTTTCCAAGACTGGTTTTACCGGTTCCCGGAGGTCCTGTAAGGAGCAGAATTGAGCCCTGCTTGTCGTGCTTCAGTTTCATTAC
>DUIO01000287.1:2209-5573 GCA_013330315.1 Methanosarcina sp.
ACATATCCGATGAGCTGGTCGATAGATTCCATCTTCTCGATTGGCCTGGTAAACTGCTCGGAGCCCTGGAAGCGGCTGCTTATTTCATGGACTGCCTTTTTTATATTCCCCATCATCTCTGCCTGGATTTCTTCATCGAGGTCAGGGATATCGAAAACAGGCTTAAATTCGCCATAAAACAACCCATTTCTTCGGTACACAGAGACTGCTTCTACCCTCTGGACAGCCTTCGCAATAACCAGATACCCTTCATCGGCAGGCTGCACATATGCTATCCTGAGAAGGTTTCCTGTCCTGTACAGGCTGTCTTCCGATATCTCCGAAGGTATGGTGTCGCTTGTTACTGTCAGCCCGATGGCATGCACGGACTCGGATTTCTTCATTTCAGCCAGCAATATTTCTCCCGTGACTCTGTCAGCCAGGAATTTTGCCCGGCTCTGCGGGTAAACCACTATATCAAAGAGCGGCATTACCAGGCTTTCTCTGTTACCATAGGTTTGTTCTGAATACATTGTCAATCGTCTCAATTATTATCAAAGGTTTTCCCGGTTATCCCGGCTATTTTTCAGTTGTCTCGTAGTTTCGGTTATTTCGGATTGGGTTATTTCGATTGTTTTTCTGTTTTCTTCAGTTTTTTTCAGGTACGCAGGTGCAGATGCTGATTGTAATATTTAGTTCGAATTAACCTAACTATTCAGGCCAACAAAAAAAACCCGACAAAAAATCATCTTATTTTTTCAAGAATTTTGATCAGAGTTTCAATCTCTTTTTCATTCAGCGAATCTGCCATTTTTTCAATAACCCTTAACAAAGCGCTCTCTTCAGCGCGTGCAATCCTCTGCCCTTTTTCGGTCAGGCGGATATAAAAAATTCTGCCGTCGTCGGAGCACTTTTCTCTATACACGTACTCCATTTTGACGAATTTGTTTACCATCTCTGTGATGGTGGGTTTTGAATTTCTGGTGATTTTTGCAAGACTGCTGAACGTTACTTCCCCGTGCTCATCTATGGCTTTCAGATATCCGATCTGCTTTACAGTGATATCCGATACCCCGCATTCCGAGAAGATCTCACAAGAGCACTCGCTTTTGATTTTGATCAGGTTTTCAAAGACTATGAACAAATGCTCTTTCGCCGTCATATCTAGATCAGGGTTGTTAGTTAGGGCTTACCTAATTATATAGTTTGTGGTCGTGGCAAGTTTGGCCGGAATAGAACAGTAGTGAGGCTTTGATTTTAACAGCAATGATTTCTATTTATTTGATAAATTCAGAAAATGCAGGAGAGAAATAAAAAGTCTCAACCAATCCTGCCGTTACCGTAATTAAAGGGGTGGATATATCCAATCAGGTAATGAATAATTATTCCTTTTACCACGGGATGAATGAAATCTTTTTTTTGCTGCTGGTAAAATCACNNGTCAATTTCGGAATTTCGGGGCATTCCACAGGTTTATAAAGCAGTGTCCCATCATAAGAATAAACAGCAATCTCGTTATTTTCTCTGAAACTACTTTCGTATTCAGGTTTTTCAAGCGTTCCATCTGTGATCATCCTGTGAATTTCAAGATCATATAGAAATTTTCCAGCTTCTTCAAGGTCTTCTTTTGAATAATCGGAGATTCCGGAAGTTTCATAATATCATTTTCTATCGTTTTCTATCAATTTGATTGTTTTTGATAGATATTGATAGTTCATTTCCTATATTCCTATATCAATTTGATATATTTTGATAGATTCTGATAAAAAAGTACTAGCAAAAGAGACTATCATGAACAAGTCCCCTTTACTAATGAGCTGGTTTTAAAATTCAGCCTATTCGTGATTTGACCAAAATTACCTGTTTTATTCAGTTCTGACGATATTGATCTATCTACTCCGAAAAACTGGCATACAAGGATTGAGAGTAGTTTTGAAACAAGCTCACTATTTAATGATAGTGCCACCAGTTTCTTTTTACTCAAAAACAATTTTTTCCAGTATGTCTCCATCAATTAAAGTAATATTTTCAACAGCTGCGAGCTCAATTAGTTCTTTGTCAAATCCATTTGAACTGACCAGCAAATAATACTCTTTCGTATCTGATCCCCATTTAACCTTTTTAGCTTCTTTTTTCAGGTCATTAAGGACCTTAACACCCATTTCTCTGGTGGTGAACTTTATTTCTCCAAAGATTTAATCTGCTTTTTCATTTATTGCTGCAATGTCAATTTCTTCTCCGGCTTTTCACCAGCTACCTATTTTTTCGAACTCCATAGGGAGCAGGTTTCTCTATTCTCTCAGGATTTCAAGTATTATAGTTTCAAATGAGGGGCCTAGGTATCGGGGAAACTCACTTTTTATTTCGTTCATGATGAAATCCTGTTCTCCGAGTTCGACATGCTCAAGGTTTGGGAAGACAAATCTGAAGTAAAACCTGAAGTAATTGTCTTTTATCCTGTAGATCCCACTTCTGGACTTTATTGCAAAGCCGACCATGATAACCCTTTAAAAGAAAAATTACAGAAAAATAAGAGAAAACCTGTGAAGGCCCCTGAGAATTGAATTTCCCGATATTATTGACTTTTTATCGATTAGTTTTTTAAGGCCATATAAAAAAGTAGGCAAATTTTAAGAAATTCAATTCATTGGAACCATTTCAGGTTTAAGATCAGATAAAGAATTTAAATTTGTATCCGCCGAGCCTGAACATGAGTTTCAGAGTCCACATCAATAATTCCCCCTTCATTTAGTCAGTCTTTGTTTATCTTTCCACTTTACCCATCAATGCATGCTAATTATACCTGAATTTATTGATTACACCCGTACTAACTGCAAATATTTTCGGGGCCAAGCTGAAATATGTATACCGTATGCTTCCAGTTAAAAGCTCACTTGAATAAAGATATACCCATCAGCTCAGGCAAGGAAGATTTCTCGAAACTGCCTTGCACCTTGAATGGATGAGTATTGATTCTGTCTCTTTTAAGACACGGTTTTTGTCAGCTCAATAGATGCTGTTATTTTCAGCCACAGCCGTAATTAAACCATTTGAAAAAGTGCAATTTTACGAAACATGATTTAAAGCAGTTAAGGGAAATTAAAACACCCGTACACTCGGTTTTCCCCCTATGAAGTTTATTGCACTTTTTCCCGTTATATACTTTTTTCCCTTTATTGCATTCATTTTCCGTCCGCTTTGCATACATTGAAGAAATAAATTCTCTGAGATCAGGTGACTTCCTGAGATCAGGTGACCACTCTTTTAGCGATATGTGCTCTCTATTAAACCCTTATCGACCTCCCGGACAAATATTATACTCACGGCAATTATTCTTGGAAGTATTCCAACGCTGGCTTCCGTTTGGAAAGGTTTTTTGGAGAGG
>DUIO01000314.1 GCA_013330315.1 Methanosarcina sp.
CTATGATGGAATTCTTAAGCTTGACCCGACAAATGTTGATGCAATCAACAATAAGGGATTTGCTTTAGCTAAAATGGAGAGATATCAGGAAGCAATTGCCAGCTACGATAAAGCCCTTGAACAATCTCCAGACAATCCTGCAGCCTGGTATTTCAAAGGGTGTGCTTATTTCGCGATAAGCAGTAACAATGCCGCTCTTGATTGCTTTAGTAAAGTAGTGCAGTTGAAACCTGACTGTATAACGGCATGGTATAACAGAGGATATCTGTACAATGTAATGGGAGACGTTAACGAGTCAATTAACTCTTATGACAGTGCTCTTGCAATTAATCCCACTGCTCCGTCTGCCCTTTATAACAAGCGTTTTGCCCACTACCGTATAAAAGAATATGAAGAGGCTTCGATATCTAAAGCGCAGCTCAATGCTATTGATCCCGACTTTGAGGCAGCTCTTCAAAATAGAGGAACTCGTATCTTTATTCCCAAAACTTACGAAGGCAACCTTGACTATCCGCTGCCTGCGAGATGGTATGGTGGGGAGGAATACGTACCTGAAAATGTGAGCATAAACATGACTGAAATCGCTCAGCAGGTAAACAACACCTCTTCGAAACGTGAAGGAGACTCCGGAAGCGCTGGAGAGACTACTGATGAGTCTAACGATACCGGCTACTGGTATATACCTAATGAAGAAAATGAAGAAAACGAAGACGAAGGGTATGAAAACTGGTATGTTCCCGAGCCCGATGAAGCGTAAACGGATCTAAAGATAAGTGAAAATTTTCTAAAATTTTCCGGTGATATAAGTCTCAAATACACCGGAAAATTAACCAAAATTTTTAGTTTTTTGCTCTTTTATTTGTTTTTATTAAGAATCTTGCTTTTTTATTATTTGTCCATTCCTTTTTCTATATAGATAAGCTCTTTTTAATTAATAAAGTACAAAATTTCTATCTTGCTGAATTGAAAAAGATTGAAAAATATTTTGCTCATATTCGGAGGACAATATCCCCTGTTACTGCCCTATAAATGTTTAATGCTCTAGAAAGTGAAAAGTATATAAAAAGCTAAAAAAGTATAAAAGATATAAAACAAACGAAATAAAATTTGCAATAAAAAAATTGGGTTGCCTGAATGTTACCAGAAACTGCCGTTTCCTCTTTTTCCTCCAGTTTCCTCCCAGATCCGCCTCTTGATATGGCAGGCAGCCGGATTGCTTTCCTGAAACTGCTGTTTCCTTGTTAGTTTCCGACACCCGCAAACCAGTTCTCAAATTACAAGAGGGTGGTGCGAATGTTGGCCAGAAGCCTTGTGAGCTTCCTTGTTGGTTTCGACACCGGTGCTGGGCGGCAAGAATGTTAGCCAGAAACCCCTTCCGGGTTCCCTTGTTGGTTTCTGACACCCATGCCTTTTCTCTCGGGGGCTCAGACTTCGAGGTCTGCCCCAAGGATTCTCGCTTCGACAGATCCTTTTTCTGGGCTCGGTTTTCCGATAGCGGTCCCGAGCAAAACGATCCAGCCCACAGGAAACAGTATCAGCAGAAGGCTATAAGCGGCAATCGCTGCTACTATCGATTTCCCTGCAAGCTTTTTCAGAGTATCCATTGGTACTCCACCCCTGGCGTGGTTGTCTTTATATTGCTTGCGTCGTTTCGATAGTTGGGCAATTTTTACCCAGTCTTACCCAATGTCTTCGATATTGTGCGTAGTACACAATAGCATACAATACTATACAAGTCCTGACTTATATAGATTTTCCAAAAATAATATTACAGTCTGTATATTTTTTGTGCTGATTAACAGTGATAGAATGAGAAAGAAATTTTCATGTTTTTTAATATTCTCTCATATATATACCTGAAAACTCCATACCATCCAAAACAACAGTATATTTAAAGATTTCGATTGATCTCCTGCAAGTTGCCGCGATGATTCCTCTNNGAAACCTTTAAACATCATGCCACCGTAACCGATAAGTGTCCATAAAAGGCGATTCCGATGGAATTGAATTAAAAAGTTCATTTGATATTGATAAAAAGGCAAAAAGAGACCATAAGAATATGCCAGATAATTTTATCCACAATGTTGACAACAGTAGCCCGGACCCTTCTAGCCGGAGTTTCGAAAAAAAGGCAAACGTTGTTATAATCAGGTATGGAGAGCTTGCTCTTAAAAGCTCTGGTGTTCGGAACTGGTATGAGAAAATGCTTATGAAGAACATCGCTGCAATGCTGGACTCAAGGTGTATCCCATACTCCCTTATGCGGAGAGAATGGGGCAGGATATTTATTGAGACGACAGATCCGCGTGTGGCAGGCGCTGCCGCAGATGTTTTTGGAGTGGTCTCTACCTCTACTGCATTAATGGCGGAACCGGACCTTGAAAACGCAGCAGAAACCTGTGCTCTCCTTGGAGTAGACCTTATTCAGGAAGGAGAATCTTTTGCTATCAGGGCGAGAAGAAGTGGAAACCATCCTTTCTCTTCGGCTGATATAGGTAAAACTTGCGGAGATGCTGTCTGGAATGCACTTGAAAGAGAAGGAAAAAATCCCAGAGTTGACCTTAGCTCTCCGGATAAAGAAATCTTTGTTGAAATGAGGCAGAACCTGGCTTACGTTTACCTGGGAACAGTTAGAGGAGTAGGAGGGCTTCCTCTTGGTACTCAGGGCAGCATGGTGGTATTGATATCAGGCGGCCTTGATTCTCCTGTTGCAGCCTGGTTGATGATGAAGCGTGGAGTTATGATTATCCCTATTTACTGCAATAACTCACCTTACGCAGAGGACGCGGCAAGGGAACGCGCCTTTGATTGTATCAGGCAGCTCCAGAAATGGGCCCCAGGACACCAGTTTACGACTTATGAGGTCCCACACGGTCCCAACCTGAAGTCTTTCATAGAAATATGCAATCGAAAAAACACCTGTCTCCTCTGCAAACGCATGATGTACAGGGAGGCTTACGAGGTTATGAAAAAAGAAGGTGCAAGCGGAATTATTACCGGCTCTTCCCTCGGACAGGTCGCGTCCCAGACCGCCGCCAACATGCATGCGGAAGTTTATCAGCTTGCTATCCCCCTCTATCACCCCTTGATTGCTTTTGATAAAAACGAAATTGTAGATCTTGCCAGAAAAATTGGGACCTATGATATTTCCAGCAGGTCTGCAGGAAGCTGTGCTGCTGTGCCTGAACGGCCTGAGGTCAAGGCAAACTATGACCTCATAGTCCTTGAAGAGAAGAAACTTGATATTGAATTTCTGGTTTCGGATGCCTTAAAAGCAACAAAGGTCCTCAAGCTCTAAAGAGCTTCTGGGCTTGGAAGGAGAATTTCAACCCCATGGTTGATATTCATTTCTTATATTTTTAGCTAATAAATTCATAGGTTGATAGCGTTTTTGCCACATACAATGCAAAATATATAAAAATGAAATACTTTATATAAGATTTCTTACTTTTAATATTCCGGGCGTTATACTTCTAATGGAGCTCATAATCCAACCTCCAGTTCAATCCACAGGTTCAATCCATAATCAAAATTTTTATGATACAGTTAACGCCCTTTATTCCATCAATTAAAATTTGTACGAAAACTTACTTCTTTTTTAAATAATGATACAGGGCCTTTCCTGAAATGAACTAATTTAAAAAATTATTTATTTTTTCTCCTTCTTATATAACCATATGAATGGTTCTTCTCTCTCGAACCCCAGGGCTTCCAGAATACGAACAGTTTTACTTTTGTTTACTATTACGAGTTTCCTGCTGATGACCGCAGGTTCGATTTATGTTAATATTTACCAGGAGGACCCTGGGAAAGGCGAGTTCCTTATAAATACGGCAGGTCCTGTTTTCTGGTTCTTCGGAGGATTATGGCTTCTATTTAATGTGATTACTCTCCTGAATTCCAGACGTTAAAAACCTGCCTGAATCCTAAAATAGGTTTAAAGTAGCTGCCCCGCGCAAGTTATAGAATCTAGCACTTCTATAAGAACTCCGGTTAATCCCCTACAAAAGGGTTTTTAATAAAGAAAGGATGGAAAGATCTCTTTTATATCTTCCAGTTATCCTGCATGTCAGATTAACCTTTTAATTCCTTGAATCTTTTAATTTATCTTTATTCGCTTGTTCCTATCTATTTTTAAGAAGAGCCATTTCTATATTATTCTGAAGATCTTCTTCCTTAAAAGGCTTTGAAATATACCCTGCAGGCCCTGTCAGTTTTGCCCTCTCAAGGGTTTCAATATCCGAATAGGCAGTAAGATAGATAATAGGTATTGAAAAACGTGAATTTATAACTCTGGCTGCTTCAATTCCATCTATATCACCTTTCAACATAATATCCATTAAAACAAGATC
>DUIO01000184.1 GCA_013330315.1 Methanosarcina sp.
GTAACCCTTATGATCTCTTCAATATCGTTCAGTGTGCTCTTAACAGCTTCTTCTGCAAGTTCTGCGCCGTCGTCTATGAGGTCTTCATTGTAGAGAGGGTACTGGGAAAGGGAGATCGGGTCTTCGTGTCCCATGGCTTCCCATATCTCTTCGCAGAGGTGAGGGGTGAAAGGAGCCATAAGCCTGACCCAGTTGTCCAGCACATAATAGAGCAGGGCTTCTCCGCCTCTCCTCTGATACCACCTGACATCATTTATGAGCAGGAAGAATGAGTTCTGGATAGCTTCCCTGGTCTGTATGGAGTCAAGAGCAACATTTGTTTCCTTTATGTAGTTCTGCATCCTTGAGAGCATCCAGCGGTCTATCTGTTTCAGCTCGGAGCTCAGAGTTCCGCGTTTTCCGCTCTCAATGACATCCTTTGCAAATGCATAGAACCTGTCCACCTGCCTGCGGGCAGAATCTATTCCTGCTTTCTGCCAGTCTGCGTCCTGGGTCTGTTCGGCCGTTGAAAGGATATACATCCTTGTTATGTCTGCTCCGTAAGCGCTGACTGCGCTTTCGAGGGTCAGGATAGGACCTTTGGACTTGCTCATCTTCTGCCCTTCCAGGGAGACAAAACCGTTTACTGCAAGGGCTTTTGGCCATTTGTCCTCTTCAAAGAGGGCTACATGGTGGAAGAGGAAGAAGAGCAGGTGGTTCGGGACAAGGTCTTTTCCTGAAGAGCGCAGATCTACGGGGTACCAGTAAATGAAATGGCTGCGGATTTCTTCAAGGAGTTCCGGTTTAAGGCCGGTTTCCGCAGAAACTGCTGCAGAATCGCCTTTTCCGAGAAGGACATAATCGAAGAATGAAAGGGTAAGCTGTTCAAGGTTGAGGTCACCTTTTTCAATGAACCTGGCAATGATATAGTAGCTCATGTAGATTGTCGAGTCCCCTAGAGACTCAATCAGCCATTCCTTATCAAAGGGCAGGCGTGTCCCGAGCCCCTTCCTGCGGGCACATGCTTTATCTTTAAGCCAGTCAACCTTGTTTTCGAACTCAACCCTGTACTCTGCGGGGATGATCCGCATCTGGTCAAGGCATTTGTAAACTTTTGCCTTCCATTCAGGGTTTGAATAGTTCAGGAACCACTGGCCTTTTACCATGTTCACAACACATGGAGTTCCGCAGCGGCAGACCACAGGCTCGCTGAACTCATAAAAGATCTCTCCTGCATTTGAAGCAATGAAGTCCCTTGTAAGTATGTCTTTAATCTTTGAGACAGGGTATCCTTTGTATTTTCCGGTAAGCTCCTTAAGGACCCCGCCGTGGAACTCTCTTCTATAAACGATTTTTGTAGCTTCTTCGGCTTTGGGGTCTTTCTGGTTTGAAATTCCCATACTTTCTACAATCTCTTTTGCAGGGAATTCCCCGAATTCAGATGCCTGAATCAGAGAGATAAGTTTGATTTTGCTGAGGTCTTCGCTTATCCCGTACTCGCTCAGGTCCGCATCATAGAGGTCGCGGAGNNGAAAATTACTTTATCTCCGGTTACCGGATTTGTGAGCTTGATCCCTATAATGGATTTTGCAGGCACATCCTCAACATACTCGACTGTCCTGTCCGTAAACGTAAGCTTTCTGAAAGCGTCTCTACTGACTATCCAGAACTCCACGTTCCCGTCCTTTTCAACCCTGGCTTTCACATAATCTACTTCGGGATTTACCCAGAGGTTGGTTACTCCGTAAGTTGTTTCAGGCCTGAGGGTGGCACAGGGGAGGACAAGGTCTTTGTACCTGAACTTTATCAGGGTATATTCAACGATTGTAGCCTCTTCTCCGTGAAGGATATCGTGGTCTTCTACAGGGTTGTTATCATTCGGGCACCATTTTACCGGGTGAGAAGCTTTCACAATCAGACCCTTTTCTTCAAGCCGGATGTACTGCCATTCAATGAACTTTTTATAGGTCGGGTCTGTTGTTGTAAATTTGCGTCTCCAGTCAATGGAGTACCCGATCATGCGCATGGCTTTTTCGGCTTCAGTTTTGAAGTAGTCGACTATTTTTTCCGGAGTATCAAGTGTCGGAAGGATATCTCCAGGGATCCCGTGAAGGCGCTCATATACATCCATTGTCTGCGGGTCCCTGTTTGCAATAAGTTCGGCAAGCCCGACAATAGGCGTGCCTGTTACATGGAAACCCATCGGGTAAAGCACATTGTACCCGAGCATTCTTTTATGCCTTGCAACCACATCGCCTATGGTGAAGGTCCGGGTATGGCCTGCATGCAGGTTTCCGTTAAGGTAGGGGTAGGGGATTGTTATGAAGAACTTTTCCCGCTTATCCGGTTCAGCCTGAAAAATCCGGCTCTCATTCCATTTTTTCTGCCATTTGTTTTCAATTTCGTGAGGCTTATAGTCCTGCTCCATTCGTGTTCACGCCCACAGATAATTGTTACGATAAAGAGTCTGAGTACAAAATTAAGGTGCGAATTATAATAATAACAGTTGAAGGAAACCGATTCGCTGCCCGGAAACCTTTAAGAATCAAAGAGTGCCGGGCCCGGTTGACAATCTTTCAACTGTTTACGGTCCCGGTACTTATAATACTTACCTTGATACTACCAATACTTATCTTGATACTATCTTCTATCTGTCCGGTCGGGTTTCAGGTTAAGTTTCTTTTCCGAGATCCGTTTCTTTGGTTATTTTTCGTTTTTACTTTGCCTTTCCGAAAATTGCTTCGCGGATGGATTCGATATTTGCATCGACAACAGTCGGCTCCTCGCAGACATCAATTACAGTCTGGGGGTCTTTAAGGAGGTGCCCTGTAGTGATGCAGACTACGGTTTCGTCCCTGCCTATTACGCCCATATCTACAAGCTTCTTAAGCCCTGCAACAGAGGCTGCACTTGCAGGTTCAACACCTATGCCTTCAAGCCTTGCGAGGTCTTTCTGCGCTGCAAGGATTTCTTCATCGGTTACGGATTCAGCAGTCCCGCCGGATTCCCTTATCGCATTAAGGGCTTTTGTTGCATTTACAGGGTTTCCGATCCTGATCGCAGTCGCAATGGTTTCCGGGTTACCTTCAGGTGTGATTGCCGGAGCTCCGCTCTTGATGGCTTTTACGATAGGGCAGGAGCCTGCTGCCTGTATCCCTGTCATTTTCGGGAGGGAATCCGTAATCCCAAGCAGCTTGAACTCTCTGAAACCTTTGTAGATTGCAGTAATGTTTCCTGCATTTCCTACTGGCAGGACAACTCTGTCAGGCACTTTGAAGCCGAGCTGGTCTGCAATTTCGAAGCCAATGGTTTTCTGGCCTTCCAGCCTGTAAGGGTTAATAGAGTTTAAGAGGTAGATCTTTTCCTGGGAGCAGAGTGTGCGTACAAGAGCAAGTGCATCATCAAAATTTCCGCGGATACTGAGAACCTTTGCCCCGTGCATAAGTGCCTGGGCTATTTTTCCGAGGGCAACTTTTCCTGCCGGAAGAAGCACAACTACAGGAATTCCTGCTTTTGCCCCGTAAATTGCAAGGGCTGCTGAGGTGTTTCCGGTCGATGCGCAGGCAACGGTACTCATTCCGAGTTCAAGCGCCTTTGTAACTCCTACGGTCATCCCCCTGTCTTTAAAAGAGCCCGTAGGGTTCATGCCTTCGTGTTTTACGTAGAGCTCTTTAATCCCTATTTTTTCGGCAAGGCGGTCGCATTTGTAGAGAGGAGTCCCGCCTTCCTTAATAGTCACAGGCTCTCTTTCTACAGGAAGAAGTTTTGCATATTTCCAGACCGAGGGACATTCGGTCTTCAGTTTTTCCATGTCAATTTTAATTGAAGAATAGTCATAAATAACATCAAGCAGCCCGTCACATTTGCTGCATGTATAGATTACTTCATCTTTTGAATACTGTGCACCGCACTCGATACATTTTAGATGATACATTAAATTACTCCTGTTTATGATTAATATCTGATTATTTTGAATCTGAAATTGGCGCCGGACTCCGGAATAGATCCAATTTCAGGTCCGCAAAACCCGGATTTTCAATTTAATGTCTTAAGGTTAAAGTCCGGAGTTTAAGGCTTAGGGCTTGCAACCCTGGCTTCAAATTTTTCAGGTTGATAGTCTGGATTTCCGATTAGTATGATATTTCCGATTAGTATAATATTAGAGTTTAATAATATTTTGTATCCTTAACACGTTACTTGCTTTTAAATTATACTGTTTTCAGGCCACTCTCTGTCCTGAAGTTGTACTTCTTGTCTTGAGTCTTACTTCCTGTCTTGAGTCTTACTTCTTGTCCCATACTTATTTCAAGCAGCTGCAAAAAGATAAACCGGTTTTTGTCTTTTTAGCATTCTTATGAAAAAATGAAGAAGGAAAAAAGATAAAATAAAAGATGAAAGGGAAAAACAGATCTATAATCCGAAATTTTTTAAAAAAAGCTAATTGCTTCAGAAATTTTAACTTTCTTTATACGATAAATTGTATCCTTAGTTTCAGATATTGTATCCTTTTCAATCCAGGTGGTAAACTGCAGCTTCNNACTACTACAGTCCCAAGCAGGATCAGCTCTGCCTGGGAAGGGTCCCTTAAAGTCCTCAGGACATCGGATGCAATGAAAAACTCCAGTCCGAAGACAAGTTTGTTCGTTAGCTCTTTCCTTATGTGTTCGTACCTGTAATGTTTCTTAAAGGCTTCAAGCAGAATTATTTCTGCAGTTGCCCTGAGACCTCCGTACACTATAAGTATTGAGCCCACGGCATTGAATATAGAAGAGAATGTATCAAGAAACAAATTTCCAAGATCTCCCATTATCCTACTACCATCCCCCGGAACCGGATATCAAGTCCTGTAAAAACCCTGAATAGCATTTAGTTTTCCGAATATATATCCTTCCCGTATATATCTTGAGTCGGGATTCGGATTTTGAGATCTGATACCCGGAAATTAGTCCGATGGAAAAAAAGCTAAAAAATAAAAATATATTCCCGGATGAGGGAATGCACTTCCGGGTAAATTACTTTGAGGAATTTATTTCTTTTCCGAACTTTCCGTTCCCAGAGCCTGAATTTCTCCATGCTCTATCCC
>DUIO01000297.1:0-255 GCA_013330315.1 Methanosarcina sp.
TCACGCACATTCTAAAATAGCCTTCATATGTATCCAATTTGTTTTTACCAGCTGATCCGGAGTCCAGATTACTTTTTTCTTATGTTTTAAGAGCCCGTATTCGGGATATCAGTCAGGCCCTCTGCTATGGAAAGCCCCCCTGAAACATCACTTATTTGAAATAGGGCTTTTTTGGGACAATCCGAGATCTCCTCTAATTATACTAAAGTAAGATTAATATTCGATCAATAGAAATATATGAAAATTGATAAAAAT